>JAUZRN010000001.1 GCA_030950375.1 Rhodothermus sp.
GACCATACCGCGATCGGTCCGCCACCCTTCTTTAATCGAAGAAAACTGCAGATTGGCCTGTTCGATACGCTCATAGTAGCGCCGCAACAGCCAAGCGGCCTTACGCCGATCGCTTACCCACCGACCCCAGAAGGCATCGAAGCGGGCACGTAGCTGGGCCGGCGTCCGAGCGGCCTGAAGCTGTGCCCATTCATCAGGGGAAGCCAGATAGACCAGTGCTTCGACCATCTGGTCCAGCGTCCCCACCTGCGGAAAGGTCGGACCGTGTACGGCCAGCTCACGTTGACGGATAATCCGGCGTGCCTGTCCTTCGATTCGGGCGATCACTTCCACCCGGTAAACCCCCCGTGCAACCAGCGGCGGGAGCATGAAGTCGATCCGCACCCTACCGCTCAACCCTTCCAGCCGACGCGTGGACACCTGCAGCGTATCCGGCCGGTCGTACCAGTCCCCCAGGTACGACAGCGAGCCGGGTACGGGCATCAGGTCATAAGGTGGACGTGCCGCACTCGTGTCGACAGGAAAGTGCAATAACAGCCACCGAACCTGCACTCGATGCTCCGGCCTGAGCCTGAATAACGCGATCGCAGCCCGCAATGAATCGACCCCAGCAGCAAAGTGCCGCCCGGGATATACCGCATAGCGGCCAACAGCCGTCCGCCGTTCCAGCCAGACCGGACTCAACATCGGACCACGGCCGAAAGGATCCGGCAGGCGCACTGGACGTCGACGCGTCGTGTACTGCCGGCTGTTGCGGTCGATTACCGTCACTTCCAGCCGGTATTGCCCGGGACGATACGGCACGAATCGATGCCACAGATGAAGCACATGCGTGCGTGTCGCGGCGAAGGTGGGCACCCGAAGCGTATCGTCAAACGCGCGCTCATAACGCACACGTCCTTTGGCGTCCAGGAGCCGTACCAGCACTTCGTAGGTAGCCCGATAGGCCGTGTCGACATGGGTAAAAACCAGCGTGCGCGGGCGCAGTCCCAGATACAGTTCAAGTCCCGATCGCTGCTCCCGCAACACCGGAATGGCTTCCAGTACGAACGCAGGACCGCCCTTCTCATAAGCATCCACCACAACCGGTCGGGTACCTCCACATCCCACCCCGGCTCCCATCAGGATCAAGATCCCGAATCCAACCCATGCAATTCGTTGCTGTGCGGGCATATCCGGCAGCCTGCAAGTGGCATGCAAAGTCTAAAACAATCCGGGGGACTTTACCGAATCTGGAAATATCGTACCCTCTTCAGCAACGGGCAGCCCGCACGATCGCTGCAAAGTCGGCCGCTTTGAGGCTGGCTCCGCCGATCAGGCCACCGTCCACGTCCGGCTGCGCAAACAGATCGATGGCATTGTCTGGCTTGACACTCCCCCCATACAGGATATGCAACGCACGACCAATAGATTCACCATACCGGTCGAGCAACAGGCGACGAATCAGGGCATGCATCTCCTGCGCCTGCTCCGGTGTGGCCGTATGGCCCGTCCCAATGGCCCAGACAGGCTCGTAAGCAATAACCAGCGACTCGGCCGACGCCAGCGTGACGCCATCGAGTGCGGCTTGAACCTGTTGCGTGACCACCGCCGCTGCCTGCCCGGCCTGCCGCTCCTCCAGCGTCTCTCCCACACACACAATGGGAATCAGCCCGTATTGCAGGGCTCGCTTGATTTTGCGATTGACCGCCTCGTCTGTTTCCCCAAAATACTGCCGGCGTTCTGAGTGCCCCAGAATCACATAGTGACACCCCACGGCTTTCAGCATCGGAGCCGACACTTCACCCGTATAGGCCCCGACCTCTTCATCGTGCATGTTCTGCGCGCCCAGGCGAACAGGTGTGCGTTCGATAACCTGACGCACCACTTCCAGGTTAACGAACGGCGGACATACGGCGACCTGCACCGGACCGGGATCGCCCACTGCGGCTACGACATCCTGCGCCAGTCGGATGGCTTCCGCCCGGTCCGTATGCATTTTCCAGTTACCGGCTACCAGCATGGTTCTGTGCAAGGTTTTTTTCAGGAAGGGGAAACCTCACGGGCCTGCTGCTGCAGACGAGCCAGTTGCTGCTGCAGGCGGGCCAGGGCATCCGATCCCTCGAAACGGCCCAGGATTCGCCCATCCGGATCGATCAGCCATCGTACGGGAAGCATCGTGACGTTATAACGCTCGGCGATCGGGTCCTGAAGCCCGCCGGGCAGAATGACTGCCTGACCGGCCTGCACGAAACGTTCATAGAAGGCTTCATTGACAACCGTATCGGGTTGTACCGAAAGCGCCAGCACGTTCAGCGGTAACGTGCGGTAGGTTTCTGCCAGGGCATTGCGATAGGTCAGCTCATTCAGATAAGCTGGATCTTCTGGCCAGAAAAACTCCAGCAGCACGTAGCTACCTCGCAGGTCATCAAGCGTAATGGTACGGCCCTGCGTTGTGGTCACTACGAAGAACGGCGCTTCCATGCCAGGCCGCAGGTGGTCAAGCTCGTAGCGGAGGTGCTCGGCCCAGCGCAGCCAGGTGCTGTCGGTTGTCATGCGTGTCAGCTCGCCGAGCGCGGTCCGTGCCGCATCATCCTGCAGGCTGTCCAGGTACGCCTGCACCAGCTCGGCCTGCACGGCCACGCGCAGTCCTGCATCGTCCAGGCGATCGCGGAGCGCGGTTAGCCAGCGCACGGCGGCCTGCTGGCCGTCGCGACGTGCCAGCGCCTGCCGGATCGCCTGCACCACCTCCAGATAGCGTGGATTGTCGGGGGCCAGGCTGTCAAAACGGGCCAACGCCAGCGTATCGTTCCAACCGGCCAGCAATCGGACGGCTTCTGCCGCTGCCCATCGGGCCCCAAGCGTGTTCGGGTAGGTACGTTCCACGCTCTGCAACACCGCCAGCGTACGTTCAACGAGCTGTGCCAGGGCGGCCGAGTCGAGCGCTGTCTGCAGTTGCCGGAACAGATCCTGGTTGTATTGTGCGATGGCATTCTGGTAGGCCAGCCAGGCAGCATTTTCGCGCGAGCGCACCAGCAGACGCCGCCCTTCCAGCGGAAACGTGGCCCGCAGCGTCGCCGAGTCGCCCTCGGCCACCACAACGACCGTACTGGCCAACGTCACCCCTCGCCGACTGATGCGCAGCGGATAGAGACCGGGCGCCGGTGCCCGGATGACCATCGTGAAGTGGCCTGTGCTATCGGTCAGTGCTATGCCCAGCGTGTCGGGCACACCAGCCACCTGCCGGTAAACCAGCACTTCAAAGTCACGATAGTCCGGAATGGAATCCACCTCGGCTCGCACGGTCAGTTGCCCCTGCAACATACTCTGCACGACCGGTTCCGGCGAACGCGTACGACAGCCTGGCAGCAGGCTCAAAGCAAGGGCCACCAGAAAACCTGCGCGGTACGTCATCGCGCCATACTCCTTTATTTTGTTGTCTGACCGGCTGCCCGGGCCGCCTCCAGCCGTTCCTCCAGCAGTCGCCGCACCAGCTTGGGGTCCGGCGCACCCTCAAAGCGACGCATCACCTGGCCGATGAAAAAGCCCAGCAGACCGGTTTTGCCGTTCAGATAGGTCTGCACTTTATCTGGATGTTCAGCCAGCACAGCTTCCACCACCGGAATCAGCGCGCTTTCATCGGAGACCTGCAGCAGGTTATGTGCCTCCGCGATTGCTTCAGGCGTCCGCCGGTCCGATAGCATCGTGTTGAAAATCTCCTGTGCACCGGTCGAGCTGACACGATCTTCCAGTCGGAGCCGAACCAGAGCGGCCAGACGTTCCGGCTCAATGGGAAATGCCTGCATATCAATGGAGCGCTCATTGAGCACGCGAAGCACTTCGGTCATCACAAAGTTCGAGACCGCCTTGGCCTGCACTTTTCGATCGCCGTCGGGCATCAGACGCCTCAACGCTTCCAGGGTCGCCTCGTAGTAGTCGGCCACACCCCGCTCTTCGGTCAGCACACCTGCGTCGTAGGCCGGCAGTCCCAGTGCTTCCATGAAACGCCGTCGCCGCACTTCGGGCATTTCCGGCATTTCGGCCCGCACGCGCTCCAGCATGTCGGCCGTCACCACAACGGGCACCAGATCCGGATCCGGAAAGTATCGGTAGTCGTGCGCCTCCTCCTTGGTACGCATGGGACGCGTCTCCTGCCGCACAGCATCCCAGAGACGCGTCTCCTGAACCACCTCGTCCCCTCGCTCCAGTATGGCAATCTGCCGGCGGATTTCGTACTCGAGGGCCCGCTCGACATTACGGAACGAGTTCAGGTTTTTGATCTCGGTCTTTGTGCCCAGCCTGGTCTCTCCTCGTCGCCGCACCGATACGTTCGCATCACACCGCAACGAGCCCTCCTCCATGTTGCCATCGGAGATGCCCAGATAGCGCACAATCTGGCGAATCTTCTGCATGTAGAGGGCCGCTTCGCGCGGCGAGCGAATGTCGGGCGCCGAGACAATTTCGATCAGCGGCACGCCACAGCGGTTGAAGTCCAGCAGCGTATGATAGGGATCCTGGTCATGTAGCGACTTGCCCGCATCTTCCTCCATGTGGATACGAATGATACCGATGCGCTTGCGCACCGGCTCCTGTCCGTCTCCCTCGGGCTCCAGTTCAATCTCGACGTAACCGTCGTAACAGATGGGCGTCTCGTACTGCGAGATCTGATAGCCTTTGGGCAGGTCGGGATAAAAGTAATGCTTACGGGCAAAGATGGAGCGCTCGGCGATCTTGCAATGCGTGGCCAGCCCCATGCGGATGGTGTATTCCACGACGCGCCGGTTAAGCACCGGGAGCGTGCCTGGGTGTCCCAGACTGATCGGATCCACGTTCGTGTTGGGCGGATCGCCGAACTGCGTGGACTCCGGACTGAACGCCTTTGAGGCCGTCAGAAGCTGACAGTGCACTTCCAGGCCAATGACCGCTTCGTAATCGTGCCGCATGGTCTTCAAGGGCTCCGTCTGCGTCGGTGTCGAAACGATCAAGCCATCACGCAAGATCCTTTCCCACTAACTACACTGATCCTACAGGATCGCTCCGTATTTCCTTGCACGGTCTTTTTCGCAAGCAGGCTATACCATCCCAAAGCCTTTCAACACCTCCTCGGCGTGTTGCTCGACCCTCGGGCGCCGGATGACCTGGCGGATCGTTCCGTTTTCGTCGATCAAAAAGGTAGTGCGCCGGATGCCCAGAAACTTGCGTCCGTAGAGGGTGCGTTCGCCCCAGACGCCGTAGGCCTGGCAGATCCTGGCCTCCGGGTCAGCAATCAGCGAAAACGGCAGGCTGTATTTTTGGGCAAAGCGTTGATGGCTGGTCACGTCGTCCGCTGACACTCCCAGCACCACAATGCCTGCCTGCTGCAGACGCTCGTAGCCATCACGCAGGCTACAGGCCTGCTTTGTACAGCCTGGCGTATCGTCTTTGGGATAAAAGTAAAGCGCAACTTTTTTACCCCGAAAATCACGCAGCCGCACCGTGCGGCCATGCTGATCGACCCCTTCAAAATCCGGCGCTTCCTGTCCGACTTCAGGCATAGTAGCATGCGTTGTGTTCATCCTACGTCAATGTTAGAGAACCCTTAAGCAGGGAGCAAAATACCGGTCTGCTTGCCGCCCGGCAATGCCTTCTGGCAAAAACGCGCTAAAATTGCAGCAGTCGTTCCAGGGCAGGGCGCAGGCGCGGCCGGGGCGAAAAGATCTGCTCTTCCAGTGTCCGCGCAAAGGGTACAGGTAGATCTTCGGCTGCCACACGCACCGGTGGCGCATCCAGCCACTCGAAGCCTGCTTCGGCAATCTCGGCAGCAATTTCCGCCCCAAAGCCAGCCGTTCGAGTCGCCTCGTGCAGTACGAGCAGCCGATTGGTTTTCTGCACCGATGCCAGCACGGCCTCTCGGTCCCATGGAATCAGCGTACGCAGATCTATGACCTCCAGCGATACCCCTCGTTCTGCCCACCAGGCAGCCTCCTCCAGCGCCCAGTGCACTCCTACTCCGTAGGTTACGATGGTCGCATCCGCTCCTTCACGGACCACCTGTGCTTTGCCCAGGGGTAGGTGATAGATGCCTTCCGGGACCGGCCCTCGCACCGAGCGGTAAAGCAGCTTGTGCTCCAAAAACAGCACCGGATTAGGCTCCTCAATGGCTGTCAGCAGCAGCCCCTTGGCATCTTCCGGCGTGGCCGGCACGACCACCTTCAGACCGGGCACATGGCAGAACCAGGCCTCCTTTGACTGCGAATGAAACGGTCCGGCCCCCAGTCCACCTCCAAATGGCGCCCGGATCGTCACATTGACCGGCTGCCCCCAGCGATAATGCGTCGTGGCCAGGTTATTCACGATCTGATTAAAGGCGCAGGAGATAAAGTCCGCATACTGTATCTCTACGACTGGCTTGAACCCTTCGATAGCCAGCCCCAGCGCTGCACCCACTGCGCCACTTTCGATGATGGGCGTGTTGCGCACCCGCTCTTTGCCAAAGCGTTCGACAAAGCCTTCGGTCACCTTGAACACGCCCCCGTACTCGGCAATGTCCTGGCCCATCAGGAGCACACGTTCGTCCTGTTCCATGGCCAGGCGCAGTGCTTCGGAAATGGCATCCACAAAGCGCAGCACGCGTCGGGTGGATCCGGGCGAGCGCAACGCGACAAAAGGCGGGGCAAACAGATCGGCACGCTCAGCCTCAAGCGTGCTTTCTACGTCCGGCTGCGCCAGCGCATATTCAGTCGCATCCCGCACCTCGCGCTCCAGCGCGGAGCGAATAGCGCTTCGCTCTGCCTCAGGCAGAATCCCTTCGCGCTCCAGATAAGCTTCGAAGCGGTCGATCGGATCTTTTTTCCGCCAGTGTTCAAACAGTTCGCTGGGGACGTATTTCGTACCCGAGGCTTCTTCATGCCCGCGCATGCGGAAAGTCTTCATCTCCAGCAGCGTCGGCCCCTGGCCGGCACGGGCACGCTCGGCTGCGCGACGTACCGCATCGATCACAGCCAGCACATCGTTGCCATCTACCACCTCCCCCGGCATCCCGTAGCCGACGGCGGCATCGGCCACGTCTTCTACCGGAATCGCCTCATGCGCGGGAGTCGAAAGTCCGTAGCCATTGTTCTCCACTACAAAGATCACGGGCAGCTTCCAGACGGCCGCCAGGTTCAGGGCCTCGTGGAAGTCCCCTTCGCGTGTGCCGCCTTCACCGGTAAAAGCCAACACGACAAAGTCCTCACGCTTCAGACAGGCAGCCAGCCCAAGCCCACAGGCCACAGGCAGCATGGCGGCCATGTGCGAGATCATGCCAATGATGCGGCGCTCGGGCAATCCGAAGTGGAAGGTGCGATCGCGCCCTTTTGTAAAGCCGCCGGCTCGCCCCATGAGCTGACAGAAAAGTGGCCGCAGCGGCACGCCGCGTGTGGTCCACACGCCCAGATTGCGATGCATGGGCAAGAGATAGTCACGATCTTCCAGCGCCCAGGTGCACCCCACCGCAATCGCTTCCTGCCCGTAGCCGCTGAACCACTTGGAGATACGCCCCTGTCGGATCAGCCGTAGCATGCGTTCTTCGATCACCCGGGGCAACAGCAGGGCCCGGTAAAGGGCTTTGAGTTCCAGCTCCGTTGTGGTTTCCATAGCGTTAGCGCTCCCTCTGCATAGCACTGTAAAAATACAGCGCACGCTGAAGTTCTGGGAGCGCGAGCAGAAGCTTTCATCTGGAGCTCATACGAACAGTTCAATGCGAGGGGCTGCATCGTCATCCGCTGACCGATGCCCCAGCGCGGCTTGATGAACGGCCCGTTGTCCGGACGATACGTATTGCTGGTAAAGCTGATCAGGATCGAGAGGTTCAGGAGGCGACTGGTCAGGATGCTGCTGGTAGCGTACCGCCGCTTCCAGAAAGTCAGACAGCCGTTTCAGTGCTGCTTTCACCAGATCGATCTTCTGGCGCAGCACGTCCTGGAATTGAATGCGTCCCAGCAGGTCGGCCAGCGACCGACTGAGCCGCTCATCATTGAGCTGCCTTACCTGCGCCACCGTGTCGGACGTAACCTGCACGATCTGGTGTAGGCGCTCATTCAGCATTGCGTTGGCAGCACGCATCTGACTCAGCTGATCAACCTCCAGCTGCAACCGGTCTTTGATGTGCCCGCTTTCTTCCTGGATACGCTCGCAGACCGTCTGAATCTGGCGTCCCATCCGATCAGCCAGAGACGATGCTTGCATGGCCAGCTGCCGGACGGCATCAGCCACGACTGCGAATCCCTTGCCTTCTTCTCCCAGCCGCGCCGCTTCAATGGCTGCATTCAACGCCAGCAGGTTCGTCCGTCGGGCAATATCGGCCATATCATCAACCAGCGGCTCTAGCTGTCCTACTTCAGCGGCCATGCGGCTGATGCGTTGCAGACTTTCCTCAACCCGTACCTGATACTGATCGACAAAGTCGCTCATCTGCTGCCCAGCCTCCCGAATCGAATGCGCCTGATGGGTGTTGTGCTGCGACATATGCTCCATCGAGGCGGCCAGTTGCTGGATCTGCGTAACCTGGAGCTGGGCCGCTTTGTGTAACTGCTGCAGCTCTGCGACAATTTCCAGCGCTGCCTCCTCGGTTTCCTGCTGCACGTGGTCCAGCTGGTCTCCCAGAAGCTGTAGATAGGTCTGAAGACGTTCCCGACTCTGCGTCCAGAATTGCTGAAGCGCAGCGGATACTCCGTTTTCCGCTTCTTGCGTTCCCTCACCCCCTTCAGCACTGTCTGCTTCTTCGTGAGCCTGCATAGCCTCCAGAGCCTGCACACGTTGCTGCAGCATCTCTCGTGCTGCAACCAGCGCCGCCCGCTCCGTTTCCCATTGCTCCTGGCGTTCCTGCCAGACGGCTTCCTGTTGCGCCTGCCACTGCCGCAAGACCTGCTGCAGCTGACGTCGGACCAGGCAGCCTCCGACCCCACCTGCCAGCGCTCCGGTCAGCACCAGCATGACAAACGCGGTGCTCTCCATACTTTCAAACAGCAGACTGCCTCCCACACTGAGCACCGTTCCGATCAGTGCTCCCCCTACACTGCTGCCCAGCAGTGTGCGACCATTACCACCGGCAGACATGCCCATACGTGCTCAGCTACCAGGTAGTACTTTACGGATCGTATTGACCAGATCGACCCCGGAGACCGGCTTCACGAGCCATCCCGTTGCGCCCAGCCGCCGGGCTTCTTCCCTTTTGGCCTGCTGACTTTCGGTGGTCAGCACCAGTATCGGCACAAACCGAAAGCCAGGTAATTTTCGCACTTCCCTGATCAGCGTCAGGCCATCCATCTTAGGCATATTAATGTCCGTAAGAATCAGGTCCGGTTTCAGTCCGTTCTTGAGTTGGGCCAGAGCTTCCTCCCCATCTGCAGCCATAGCTACCTGAAAGCCCTGCATCTCCAGGTTCGCCTTTAAGCTGGAGCGCATAACCGTGGAGTCGTCCACGATAAAGATCGTTCGTCCCATGACACGCTCAAGATGGTTCCTGGAATCCGCAGCTCTCCAACCAGCGCCGCAAGTCCGGGTCTGAGGGCATCACGCGAATTCGTGGCCGCGCTGCCAGCAATACCTGCAGGCAGGCGGTGTGTAGATGCTGGCAGTCTTTCAGGTTGACCTGTCCTCGTGGATGATCCTGCAACCAGCTCAGCAGTGGCTCTGCCTCTTCCACGCTTACATGGTCAACGAGGCGAATGCTTCGCTTCCGGAATTCGACCGGCATGATGCTAACAGGGTTTGTGGATTAAGAATCATTAAGACAGTTCCATCTCCCAGCAATGCAGAGCCGGCGTAAACTGACAGGCCGGCCAGCACCCCGGGTAGTGGTTTCAGCACCACATCCATGGTCTCACGAAAGTCATCTACCAGCAGTCCTACCCGCGTGGCATCCAGTTGCAGTACCACGACAGCTAAGGTATCGGCGTCTTCTATCGAAGGTTTACAACCGTTCAGTCGATATTGCAGAGATTCCACAGGGATTACCTGATTGCGAAGCACCAGCGCCTCCTGGTGTTGGATGCGCTGAATCTCTTCGGGCGCTACGCGTACGGTCTCCACCACGGCTTCTACCGGCAATCCGTAGAGCTGCCCGGCTACTTCAACGATCAATACCTGGGTCACCATCATCGACAGGGGTAGCGACAGGATAAAACGTGTGCCTTTGCCGGGTTCGCTCTCCAGCCGAACGTTGCCGCCTAATTGTTCCACCGTGCGTTTGACGACATCGAGCCCTACTCCTCGTCCCGAGATATCGCTGATACGGCCTGCCGTGGAAAAGCCCGGTCGAAACAGCAGCTGAAGCACTTCGGTAGGACTGATGCGCTCCAGTGCCGCTTCGTCGAGCAGTCCCTTTTCATACGCCTTCCGCTTGATTTTTTCAGGGTCAATACCGCGGCCATCGTCACTCACTTCAATCCAGATGCGATCACCTTCCTGGCGTGTCCGAATGCGCAGCAGTCCTGTCTCTGGCTTACCGCATGCCTTCCGTTCTTCCGGCGACTCAATTCCGTGATCAAGGCTGTTGCGAATCAGATGAATCAGCGGATCGGCCAGGCTTTCGATAATCCGTTTGTCGGCTTCAGTATCTTCGCCAATGATTTCCAGGCGCACTTCTTTACCCAACCTGCGAGCCAGGTCGCGCACCAGCCTTGGAAAACGCTGAAACACATGGGCAAAGGGCAACATGCGCACCTGCATAACGGCATCCTGCAGCTCCTCGGCAATGCGATGGATGGCCGCGTAGTGCATTTTGATCTCTCGACTGAGCTCCGAGAGCTCATAATCACGCTGCACTCTACTAGCCAGATAGGCCAGCCCGTTTTTGGCCACCACCAGCTCGCCCACGAGGCTCATCAGGGCGTCGATCCGCTCCTGCGAAACGCGCAGCGTCGAACTGCTCCGGGAACGCTGGCTGGCTGGTTTCGCTTCGGTAGCTGCCGGAGAAGCCGCCTCGGCAGCAGATGCTGGTAAAGCTTGCTGGTTGGCCTCAGGCGCTGTCTGCTTTTCCTGCATTGCGAATGCCTGATCCATCCAGCGGCGCACGGGCTCCGGATTTCGGGTCTGCCGGGCCTCAGCCAGCGCAGCCTCAAGCGCGGCGCATTCGTCCGTCCGCCCCAGGGCCTGCAGTAGCCCACTCAGGGCTGCGCCGACGGCCTGCAACCTACCGTCAAACCCTTCATCAACCGGGCTGTCCAACACCGCTCGTTGTGCCTGCAAGATCTGATCGATGGCTTCTTCCGCAACCTGGACCGGTGCTCCATCGGCCTCCGTTTCAGTGTCAGCAGTCGCTGTCGTCTGACTGGCAACGACCGTGCGCAGCTGTACCTGATCGGCCACGTAGCGGAAATGGGCTTCCAGCTCTGGGCGTGGTGCTTCGGACAGTAGCTCAAAGCGGAGCACACAGTGATAGGGATCCAGCTCCTCAAGCGTAGGCCAGGATTCCCGGGAAACGATCCGCCCCCAGCACAGCGCCGGCGTCTGGCGCACCAGCAGGAAGGGGTCTTCCCCCTTGAAGAAGCAGTCGGCTTCAGGCTCATACACAATCCAGCAGAGCGCATGGCCTTCCTGGAGGCGTTCCCGGGCCACCTCCTGCGCTTCCGCAGGAAGCGTTTCGATCGTGGCGGTTTCAGCGGACGTCTGAGCCGATGTCTCAGGCGGCGTTACTTCCGTTTTGGGTACGCTTCCACCCAGTTTCTGAAGCTGCTGAATATATCGGTTGGCCTCGTGATCATAGGAGGCCTGGACCACTCCCTCCCGCTCCAGCTCATCTACCAGGCTGGCTACAAAGTCAAAGGTATCCAGCAGGGTATCAGCAAGCTCTCGGGAGAATACCTGACGGCCATCCCGTACGGCTCCGATCAAGTCCTCCGCGACATGCAGCACCCGTGTCATGGCCGGAGCTTCCACCAGCCCGCTATTCCCCTTCAGCGTGTGAACCAACCGGAACAGCTCATGCATCGCTTCTGCATTTTCCGGCTGCGTCTCCAGGGCCAGAATCTGCTCGCTGATGCCCTGCAGCAGTTCGCGGGCCTCGACGACGAATTGTTCAATCAGGTTGCTCATGACGGCTTCTCCCCCAGTAACAGTTGAACATACTGGCGCAAAACCTCGGGTTTGACCGGCTTAACCAGGTAAAGGTTAGCGCCGGCCTGAAAGGCCTGCACCCGGTCGATGTCTGCCGCCTCCGTAGACACCATAATGGCAGGCCTCTGAGGGAATTCTGGCTGTTGTCGGAGTGCCCTCAGAAACCGATAGCCATCCATTTCAGGCATGTTGATATCGACCACATACAGGTCGTATGGCTGGGTCAGTGCTTTTTCAAGCGCCTCGACGCCGTTATAGGCCTCATCAACGGCAAGGCCAAGCGACTCCAGAATCTCACGGTGGTACATACGCACCGTGGGGGCGTCATCCACAACCAGCACACGTTTCATAGATCTCCTCGGGTTTCTGATACACGATGGCTTCAGCGAAGCGGCGCACGCGAAACAGGGAGGAAATACGGCTCATCGACTCGGAATGCCCCAGACACAGGTACCCTCCGGACTCCAGTGCGTCATAAAGGTGATGCGCCGCCGTCTTTCGAGAAGCTTCATCGAAGTAAATCAGGAGATTACGACAGAAAATCACGGAAAAGTCCCGATAGGGACGCATCTCCTTCGCGTCACACAAGTTGACCCTCGTGAAGGTGACCACTTCCCGCAGCATGTCGCAGATCTGATAGTCATTCCCCACCCGCGAGAAGTACTTGCGGCGCAGATGGTGCGGTACATGCTGCACGGAGCGCGCACTGTAGCGACCACGCCGTGCTTGTTCCAGCGCCCGGGTATCGATGTCGGAGGCGACCAGCTCGACGTCCCACTGCTCCAGCTCGGGCCAGAATTCCAAGAGGTAAATGGCAATGGAATAAGGCTCTTCACCGGTCGAAGCAGGAATCGACCAGATCCGGATAGGTCGTCGATCGGCACGTCGCCGGGTCAATTCGGGAAGCAGCTCACGTACCAGGCAACGCAGCTGATGTTCTTCCCGAAAGAAGTAGGTCTCGTTGACCGTCATCAGATTGATCAGCGCCTGCAATTCCTTCCCTGAGGCATCAAATCGAAGCCGAGTGAAGTAAGTGCGGAAGTCAGGTGCCCCGGTCGCCTTCATGCGCTCGATCAGACGACGGTCTACAAAGTAGCGTTTGCTTTCATCAAAGAAGATGCCCGTTTTGCGGTAAAAAAAATCTCGAAATCGGAGGAAGTCCTCGTCACGTATGTGATATTGCTGGTACTGCATGGCTTACATATCGCCATCAATCCGTCGCAGTGCCTGTTTTACGGCAAATTGGATGTACGGCTCATGCGCAAAGCGCTGGCTGACGGCCTGCAGTGCTGGTCGAGCCGCTTCGGTGCCGACTTCGCAGAGCAGATCGACGGCGGTAGCACAGACGTTTACATGGGAATCGTGCTCCAGGACCTGAATGAGCAGGGCTTCGGTCTGCGGCAATGCCAGCGTGCCCAGCAGATTGAGTGTCAGGATGCGCACGTCCGGATCCGGATCCTGCAGCAGAGTTTCGATAAACGAAGCAGCCTGATGGGGGTGCTGCCTCAGAATATCCAGCGTGGCATTACGGAGGGTAGCCTGGTCACTACGAAGCGCGCGTATCAGCGCTTCCCGGGCCTCTGGCGTTGCGGCGTGCACCAGCTCCTGGAGCAGGACTTCCAGCACTGCAATATCCGATTCCTTTTCCAGATGGGCAATCAGATACGGAAGTCCGTCCGGGAAGCGGGCCAATTGTCGTACCGCATGACGTCGCCGCGCAGGATTCGGATCCTGCAGGGCCTGCAGCAGAGCCTGTTCGTTTTCAACGGTTGTCTCCGGTGCTGTCTCGGAAATCTGATCAAACCGTTTCAGCCCCATGGTGTCGAACGGGTTGAATCCATCGAATAAGCTGCTGGGCGATTTTATCAGCGGGTAGCACTTTGGTCGCACCGCCCCGCTTGATGACTTCAGCCGGCATGCCAAACACGACTGCGGAACGTTCCGACTCGGCGATCACACGTCCACCCTGACGCCGAATTTCCGTAAAAGCCTCGGCGCCATCGTAGCCCATACCGGTCAGCATAACAGCTACGATGCGATCCGGTGCGACGTGTTGCAGCACTGAACGTCCCAGTAACTCCACGGAGGGATGCCACAGATAATCAGGATGGGCGGGACGCGTCAGCGCAATCAGTCGCTCACGCCGGCGGCTCACAATCAAGTCGGCCTCCCCTCGGCCGATATAGACGGTCCCTGTCTCCAGAGGCATGGGACGCACCACTTCCACGACCCGCACGGCACATAGCCGATCTAACCGCTGGGCAAACGGGCCGGTAAAAGCCGCCGGCATATGCTGCGCCACCAGTACTGGCCAGGGGAAATCCGCAGGCAATCGAGGCAGAATCTCTTCGAGTGTCGCGGGCCCACCCGTTGAAACCCCGATCACGACCACGCCGCTATCTTTTTCGGGTGGCCGGGATGCAGCGATGGAGGGCTTGCGTGTTCCTTCAGAGGCAGGTGCTTTCAGCGGCCCCTTCTCTCTGATCGGCCGAGGCTTTCGGCGACGCAGGCGGGCCCCAACGGCGGCCCGTACCTTGGCGACCAGCTCTTCTTTAACCGCTTCAATGGAAAGCGAAATCGTTCCTCCCGGCTTGGCTACATAATCGACGGCTCCCAAGTTGAGTGCCTCAAAGGTGGCCAGCGCTCCCTCCTGGGTAAGCGACGAAAACATCACCACTGGCACTGGCCGCTCGGCCATAATGTGGGCCAGTGCCGTCAGCCCATCCATGCGCGGCATGTGGATATCGAGCGTGATGACGTCGGGCTCGAAGGTACGGTTGGCTTCGATCGCCTCGTGTCCATCCCGCGCTGTTTGAATCTCGAAGTCTCCTTCTTCTTCGAACACCCGCGTCAATTGCCGCCGCATCAGGGCAGAATCATCGACAATCAGTAAGCGAATCATACGGCTTCTACTGGATGAGCATGGACACGTACCTGAGCCAGTAAGCGCTCTGGCTGCAAGAGCTGTACAATTTGTCCCTGATCAGGCAGATGGATGACCTGATCCATGAGGGGGCTGTCGATCTCCCCCGGCCGCGCTGCTGGCTGCAACGCGCTTTCGGGCACTTCGCAGACCTCAGTGACCGCATCCACCACAAACCCTGTGGGCTGTCCTGCTGTGGTCAACACCACAATACGCTGCTGCGGACTGGCTTCGGCTGTCGGAAGCCCGAGCTGCCGACGTAGATCGACGACGGGTAATACGCCCCCACGCAAGTTGACCACTCCCACGACAGCGGGTGGCGCCTGGGGAACGGTTGTATAGGTATCTGGAGGTTCAACAATCTCCTGTACATAGTCGATGGGCACGCCAAACACTTCCGTTCCCAGCCGGAAAAAGAGAAAGCTCTGTGCTTCTGTTTCTTCCTCTGCTACCAGAACCCCGTTCTTCTCTGCGCCGTGCGTTGTGTCGTCCCCCCATGCAACGGCTTCATCCAGTGCAATGCGCTGCAACAGACGGCGAAGGTCCAGCAAACCCAGCAGGCGCTCCCCGTCTATTCGACAGACTGCGGCAATTTCCTGGTAGGGTGTTTCCTGCTGAAGCGCTGCCGGTGGTTGTTCCAGGGTGTCGGCGGGCAGAGTATGTACCTCCTGGACCTGGTCAACCCCCAACCCCAAACGACGCGGGCCGGCCTGTACCACCAGAACGCAAGCGGGGTGATCGGCCGCTTCCAGTTCGAACAAACGCGCCAGCAACACTACAGGCACGGTCTCGCGCCGCAAGGTCATCAGGCCAGCCAGCCATGAGGGTGCCTGCGGAATCGGTGTAATGTGCGGAGGCCAGGCCACCACTTCCTGTACCCAGTGCACGGGCAGGGCGTAGCGCTGTCCTCCCACGATGAATTGCACTACCTGCGGAGTCTCTTCCTCATCCGGGCTGCTGGCCAGGCTGAAGTGTCCTTTCAGCTCGTCAGGCATCATAGGCAACCTCAGGTTCAATGACTCTGGAGTTCATCGGCCAGCACGGCAATTTCTTCTACGGCGGCAGCCAGCGATTCCATTCCCTGGGCCTGCTCCTGCGCGGCACTGGCCGCTTCACTGGTAGCCTGTTCTGCCTCCTGCGCAGCGGCTGCGATCTGCTCGACGCCTGTACGGACCTGTGTGACGGCGGTCGCAATGCGCTCAGCTTCACGCAGAATCGCCTCGGCACCTGCATACACCTGAGCCATCTCCTGATCCAGCCGTTGTAGGCTGTGCGTGACCTGCTGCGCCTTTTCGGCTTCCGCAATCGTTCGGGCCATCAACTCCTCCACGTCGCGGGCCACGGTCTGGATATGGTCCTGGATCGTCCGCAGCGTGTCTTTAATGCGATCGGCATTATCGGCCGAGTCGTGTGCCAGATTGCGAATGTCGGCCGCCACGACTGCAAAGCCTTTCCCGAACTCCCCGGCCCGTGCCGCTTCGATGGCTCCGCTGACCGCGAGCATACTGGTCTGAATGGCGACCATGGTGATCGCGTCGACGATCTTATCGATACGACGCGAGCGGAGCTCCAGCTGCTTGATGCGGTCCAGGCTCTGCTCTACCCGTTCGACCGCCTGTTCAATGCTGGCGATCAGCGCCTCAACAGCTCTGCGATTTTGCATCAACTGCTGTTGCTGCGCCTCCATCTGCTCCTGTCCCTCCCGGGCCTGTTGCTGCGACACTTCCAGACTCTTTTCAATTTCTGCAATCGCCGCAGCCGACTCTTCGGTAGCTGTCGCCTGTATCTGCGCCCCTTTCCGTATCTGATCGATGGCTGCTGAAATCTGAGCCGCCGATCGGGTCATTTCATCCAGGGCAGCCGACAGCTCCTCGGCAGCTGCCGCCACATCACTGGCGCTTTTGCTTAGATCTGTCGAGAGTTTCAGGTCCTCGGCCAGTTCTGAGAGGTTTTCAGCGGATTGCTCACATTCTGCCAGCACCTGCACCTGCTCGCTAACGGTACGACTCCACTCCTCAACAGCCGCTGACTGCTCTTCAGCAGCTGCTGCAATTTCATCGAAACCTCGTAACGCCTCACGTACCGCTTCCTCTGAACGTACAGCGCCTTCAGCAATCTGCTGTGCACGCTGGACAATACGTTGGAATCCTTCGCCGATACACTTCAATTCTTCGCCAATCTGCTGCCCTTTCTGCGCTTCCTCTTGAATAGCTTCGGCCGCTGCTGTGATGCTCTGCACCACCTGCTGCACGTCGGCCTGAATCTGCGTGATCAGTTCCTGAATCTGACGGGCACTCTTTTCGGAGGTCTCTGCCAACGTACGCACCTCACCGGCCACTACGGCGAACCCTTTCCCGTGTTTGCCAGCCCGCGCCGCCTCAATGGCAGCGTTAAGGGCCAGCAGATTGGTCTGGTTCGCAATACGGCTTACCGTCTGAATTACTTCGCTGATCTGTGCGGCCTGCTGTTCCAGCTCGGCCACGCGTGCTACCGAGCGCTGCTGACGTTCTGCCGCCGTCACTACGTTGCCAATCAGGTGCTCGACCTGTTCCCGAACCTGCTCCGCCAGTGCTTGAAGGGCTTTGCTTTTTTCCTCTGCCTGCTGAGCGGCTATACGCTGACGTTCTACCGCTTTGCCAACCTCCCGAAACGCTGCCAGCGACTCCTGCGTGGCACCCGAAGCTTCTACAGCACCTGCCGCTATCTGATCGGCCGCACTCTTCAGCTCCTGGGCCGCCGAAGCGGCCTCACTGATCCCTGAAGCCAGCTGAACGGCGGCCGCAGCGATACGTTCGGCCAGTTGTTGCCGGCGAGCCATCGTGCGTGCCCGGCGGCGTTGCTGTGCTGCTTCCCGAGATGCCGGACGCGACATCTCATCGGTTCCGTCAGGCTCCGAAGGCGTCTTGCGTACAAGGGGCATAGGAAGCTTCCTGCAGTTTTGTTTTTGGTTTTGCTGCAGGAAGTATTATCGAAAAGCATACCCTCCCGCCGTCCTACACCCTCCATCTATCTTTTTTATAAGGGATTACACAAAATAGAGCGACTTGCTATGCGGCCGGGTATTTCGGGAAAAGTTTTCCTACTGTCCTTTACCAGCCAGCATGGTATAAAGCGTGCGCAAGATGATCTTCATATCCATGCGCAGGCTCATGTTCTCGATATAGAACAGATCGAACTTGACCTTCTGCCGCACATCTTCAAGGCTGTTGTCATACTTCCAGCGTACCTGGGCCCAGCCAGTAATCCCGGGCTTGACACGGTGGCGCCGGTTATAGAGCGGGATCTCCCGGGAGAGCTTTTCGACAAAGTAGGGACGTTCGGGACGGGGCCCCACCAGGCTCATATCACCCTTGAGCACATTCCAGAATTGAGGCACTTCGTCCAACCGCCAACGCCGTAGCCAGCGACCCAGCGGTGTGATGCGCGGATCGTCTCTGACAGCCCAGACTGGCCCGGTATGCGCTTCGGCATTCACGTACATCGTACGAAACTTATACAGCGTAAAAATGCGTCCGTGCTGCCCCACCCGTTGCTGTTTGTAGATGGCCGGACCGGGCGAAGTCAGGCGGATCAGCAGTCCGATAGCGAGCCAGAGCGGCAGGCCCAGTCCCAGCACCACCAGCGAGACGGTCACATCTAGCACCCGTTTCATGCTCTGCTCCCAGGCTGGCATGGGCTCGGGCAGCACTTCAATGAGTGGCAACCCATACATGTGCTCCGTACGCGCCATGCCCCCTATCAGGGTGTAAAAGTCGGGCACCAGTTTGAGCCGAACCGGCTTGCCGTCGCACAACCGGAGTACTTCGAGCAGTGCATCATGGTCACGTCCATCCAGCGCAATCAGGACATCCTGTACGCCAAGCTCATCGATCAGCCGCGGCAGGGCCCCAATTGTGCAGGCTGACGTACCGATCGACGCGACGGCAACGGCGGCTTCGTCTCCCGCGTTCTCCGAGGTTTCAGGTTGCTCACCCGGACGAGCCAGCCGGATAGCGCCGACAATCTTCAGCCCGGCCTCCGGATAGCGGGCTACCTCCTGGTAGAGCTGCTCTACTTTATCACTCCAGCCCACCACCAGGGCCTTATGTACCCCATAGCCACGCAATAGCAGGGCCTTCTGCACCGTGCGCACCCCGACCCTTCCCAGCGATACCAGTCCATAGACCGATGCCCAGTAGAAAAAGATGGCTTCCCGGCTTGTGCTGGGCTCCAATGTGTCAATAAAGATGGCAAACACCAGGATCAAAACCCCAACCGTAACGACCTTGAACAGCGAGACCAGCTCATCAAAACGACTTTCGGCATACCGCTCCCGGTACATGCCCGAGAAGGCAAACAGCAACATCCAGTAGGCGGTCATCAGCAGCATAGGTAACCAGAATACCACAGGATAAAGCCGGGGCGGTCCAAACCACTGCCACTCGAATCGGGCCAGGTACAGCAGCACATAGGCCAGGCTGAACATCAGGGCGTCGATCGCCAGCAGGGCAGCCAGTTCAATACGGCGCGACACGGGAACGCGCTATGGGTTAAGCCATTGATTTTCAGCAAATAGATGTGGTAACAAACTGCGCGCCGCAATAGGCTCTGATCCGGTTACAACGCTGGTTGGATTTCGTCATTCAATATACATCAATATACAAAAGGAACAGCCAAAATACACGATCATGTTGCGTTCCTGGCCCGCTTACCTGGCCCTGAGCCCTAAAGAATGGCAGCGTCGGATCGAGCAGGCCCACGCAATGCTGGCCGACTGTAGGGCCTGCCCCCGCGACTGCGGCGTCAATCGCCTGGAAGATCGGTATGCCGCCTGTAAGACGGGCCGCTATGCGCTGGTGAGCAGCTACTTTCCACACTTCGGTGAAGAAGACTGCCTGCGTGGATGGAATGGCTCGGGCACGATCTTTTTCGCCCATTGCAACCTGCGCTGCGTGTTCTGCTTACCGCCAGCAACCCGTATCGCCACAACGGAAGGCCAGCGTAAGCTGGCAGGACTCTCTCGCCAGACTGCTCCGACGTCCAATATCCATGTCCGAAACTTTGTCCGACCCGTACAGGTCCTTTCGGGTCGAGGCAGATGGGTGCCGGTGCTTCGCCTGTTTCAGCATGCCTACCGTGGAGACCTGCTCTGTATCAAGCCGTTCAACACCCCTCCCATATGGCTGACGCCCGACCATCAGGTGCCCGTCATTCCCAAACAGGCCCCCAACTGCCGGCTGAAGGTCCCGGCCTGCATGCTCACCCGCGACTACTATCTGATCATTCCCAAGCGTCGCCCCCGCGAAGAAGACGTGAAGCTGGACGTGCCGGATTTACTCCGGCAGGCACTTCCACAACCTGTGTTCCGAAAAAGTAAACGCACCCCTGTAGCGCAACTGCAGGCGCTCTTCCAAGAAGGGCTCACGTCGTATGAAATTGCCCGCCGGACCGGTTATCATCCAGCATATATACGTACTCTGCGCCGCAGATGGCGTCGCGGTCAGCTTCATGACAATGGTCTGGCCGCTAACGATGTCGTGACTGAAAATGGATGGGCGCGCCTCAAAACGGAACGTCGTCCCGGTATACCGCAACAGCTCTTCCTGGACGAGCCGCTTGCGTGGCTGCTCGGATTGTACTGTGCCAAAGGCCACGTTACGCGCTTACCCCATCGCCCTTTTGCACGACGGCTGGTCTTTTCGTTTGCCCCCAGGGAACTGGAACGGGCTCAGCATGTGCGACGCCTGTTACAGGAGCGCTTTGGCGTGCATGTTTCGTTCCACCGGCGCCGCACGAACCTCACCGTAGCGGTAGGAAAAACCTCCCTGGCCCTGCTCTTTCAAGTGTTGTGCGGGACCAACGCACGCGACAAGCAGGTGCCTCCCGCTCTATTTCGGGCGCGTTCAACCGTATTGCAGGCTTTTCTGGAGGGATACCTGGCTGGGCATGGACGTGATCGTGGTTCGCATTATGTAATCACTACCATCTCCAGGAAACTGGCTTACGGTCTGTTTGAAGTGGGCCTACTGCTTGACCGGTTGCCCAGCTTTCACCAGCGGACGCCAGCTTCCCACAGAAAGACCGAAGGCCGCACAGTGCGACAGTCCACCCTTTATTATGTCAAATTTCCCAAAAACCGTCCGGAGACCGACCGGCCACGTCACCGCTGGAAAGAAACCCCTGAAGCCTATCTGGTTCCGCTCCAGCGAATTACGCATCACCCCTATGAGGGTCCTGTCTATAACCTGGAAGTGGCCGATACGGATCACACGTACGCCGCTCCCTTCATCGCTGTAGGCAACTGTCAGAACTATGACATCAGCCAGGCGATCAAGCCGCACAAAGCGCCGCCCGGGCATCCCCCTGAAGCCATCGCCGCTATGATGCTGGAGCTGCAGGAGCTCGGCTGCCACAACATCAATCTGGTGACGCCCGAACACGTCGTACCCCAGATCATCGAAGCCCTGGCCATTGCCGTCGAACGCGGCCTGCGTCTGCCAATCGTCTATAACACGAGTGCCTACGACAGCCTCGAAAGCCTGCGCCTGCTCGAAGGGATCGTCGATATCTACATGCCGGACTTCAAGTTCTGGAGCTCGGAGCACAGCCAGCGCTATATGAAGGCGGCTGACTATCCCGAACATGCGCGCGCAGCCATTAAGGAAATGCACCGACAGGTAGGGGATCTGGAGCTGGACGACGAAGGGCTGGCGCGTCGCGGTCTGCTTATCCGACACCTGGTCATGCCCGGCTGTCTGGACGAAACACGGGCCATTCTGGAGTGGATCGTCCGTGAGCTGGGCCCCAACACCTACGTCAACCTGATGGATCAGTATTATCCAGCCGGCCGTGTCAACAGTGCAACCTTCCCCGAACTCAACCGCCGCCTCAGCACGGAGGAGTTTGCCGAAGCGCTACACATCGCCGCTGAACTGGGCCTGCACCGGCTGGATCGGCGCCGACCGCATCCACGCCTGCTCATGAAAGGCCCCTGGTTTTATTAAAGCAGCGGCCGGCCCCTGAAAGGGAGCCGGCCGCTGCGGCTACAGACATGACCCGGATTAACCGATGCCGTACTGCTCACGGACAAAGGGCAGGAGCCCGGCCGCTTCCAGCTTCGACAGTGGGGCCAGGAACGTTACCTGGATCACGCCGGGATGCCGTCCGATTTCGATCGCTCCGGTAATGGTTGCGCGGTTGCGCACCTCGGCTACGCTCATGTCCAGCAGGCGCGCCGCTCGTCGCAATCCAACCTCGGTGGCCGTGTTCAAATCCGGACCTGTACCGATCACCGAGATAGGCGCACTCTCTTCCACATCGGACAGTCCCCACCGACGCGCCAGCGCACGTGCACGGGCTTTCTCCTCTTCGGTAAGTGGCCGCGCCAGCGGCGGCAGATCCTCCGGCAATGGAAAGAGCACCGGCCCTTCCAGCGTGCGACCTTTCAGTACCTCAACCTCCAGCGTTACCGTGCCCGACACGTCCATGGTATGCCCGGCAATCTCACCATCGCCCTGCAACGCATGCATATCGCCCAGGTAAACACCCGCACCCGGTACCTTGACCGGTGCCAGCAGGATCGCACCCGCCCGTACGGCGTCGATGTCCATGTGCCCATCGGTTCGCCGCTCCAGCTCCTCGGCCGTCAGCGCATACTCATGCGACGCCCCAATCAGGGCCGCTCCGAAATCCCCTGCGTTGTGTGAATCGGGCATACGTACGGCCGGCGTCGTACCCAACTGCCCCAGAAAAGGCCGGAGACGTACTGCTACACCTACCAGATCATGGGGCGCATACAGCACGATGGGATGCTGCACCGATCGGTCCGGCAATGCCATAACCTGCGTAGCCTGCCGTGCCAACTGCTCGGCCGTCTCGCGTCCCACCGTCACCCCCACCTGGCGCGTCTCGTCAAATACTACCGTGTAGCCGTGCACAAACTGGAACGGGGTAACCGGCGTACCGCATTGAGCACACCGTACCGCCTCCGGACCGATCCCTTCAACAACCGTCTCGGGGTACAGCGTCCCACACTGCGGGCATCGCGCAGCCACGTAGGGATCTCCCAGATAATGCCCTTCCACCCATCGGTCGTGCCCCGAGGCCGTAGCCATAGAAGTCACCGTAATGTCCCGAATGCGTATGACCAACGCATCCCCCGGCGCTGCCCCTTCGACATAGACCGGACGCGTCACCTCATGGGCACCGCGCAGACGCGGCGTGATCATCGGCCCCCAGCAACCCGGTGCCGTGTTGGCGATAATGGTGCCCCCATTGACAACAGGCCCCAGCATCGGGGCCTCCGGATCCAGAATGCCATCGGTAAACTCGTTGACCATCACCGTGCGGCGCGCCTCCGCTACCGCCGCTTTTGGCGTTTCAGCAACCTGCATGGCCCCCTCCTACCGTTTGGTGAATAAGGATCAACCACCGGCCTGTGGCGGCAACAACACTACTTGCTGCCCGGCCGGAATCGCTTCCGAGCTATCCAGAACACGCCCTTCGGCAACAACCAGCACGTGATCCATCCAGGACTGCAATCGGGGATATTGCTCTGCGATGAGCCGCTGGAGCTGTGCTACCGTGACTGCCGGTTCTGGAAGCGTTACGACAATAAACGGCTGCCCGATCTCCTCAGCCAGTAGCCGTCCCAGACGAATGAATAGACCCGATGCAGCACCCGCAGCCATCGCCCTTGCTTTTTTAGTAAGATAGGCTTGCTGCCTACAAGAACAAGCGGTGTCCAGCCAATCGTTTCAAAAATGTCAAATCGCTGAACTTGAACACGTTATTCCTCGTCGCTGTCCCCGGGTAGCCCCGCAGATGCCTCCTATTCTAAGCGAAAGCGGAAGGTAATCACGCCGGTCTGATTTTCCAGTGGCACACCGGGGGGGAGCGGATTGAAACGCCAACGCCGCAGGGCTTCCAACACAGCACGTTCCAGTGCCGGGTTGCCCTTGATCAGGGGTATGGCCTGCACGATGCGTCCCTGCGGATCGACCACGATGCGTACGCGGATTATGGCGTTGACCTTCTCGGCATAGACGGGTAACGGAGCCTGCACCAGCGTGCGATCCAGCCCTTCGATCAGATAGGGGGCACTGCGCTGGTCCTCCTGTCCTTCGCCTTCGTTGCCAGTAGCCGCACCAGCCGTTCCTTCGGCCTGTCCGCCCGCTTTCGGTTGGATGGGCCGGGCTGCTTCCTCGGGCTCCGGCTTTTTGACCTCAGCTGGATTGTTCTGCGGTTCCGGCGCAATGCGCGTCTCTTCCGGCTCGTCGAGCTGCTGCTCGTCTTCAATAGGCCGGGCTTGCTCGGGCAGCTCCACCGGGCGCGTCTGCTCGGGCAACGCTGCTTTTTCTTCCTCAGGTGGCGCGGGTTGTGGCTCCGGTGCTGCTTCGTCCGGCTGTGATTGCTCAGCCTGCTGCACGGGTCGCCCTTCAGCCCAGGGTCCCAGCTCCACCTCGATAAAGCCCAACAGTGGGGGTTGCATCAGCTGCACATGTTTGAAGGCCAGCAGGAGTAGCACCAGCGCGTGCACGACCAGGCTGGTCAGCAGTCCGATCCAGTCGTTTCGTTTCATGTCCAATCAGGTGATGCTCGGCGTAGGTGTCTCTGCTTCCAGTTGCGTTCGCAACGCAGCCAGTGCCTCGTCGTACGGGGGCCGCAAAATACCTCGATCTGTGATAATTGCCGTAATCAGCTCGGCCGGCGTTACGTCAAAAGCCGGGTTGTAGGCCCGGATCCCCTCGGGAGCTGTCTGGCGCCCAAACCCATGCGTGATCTCTCGGGGATCTCGCTCTTCGATGATGATTTCCTTCCCGGAAGACGTTTCGAAATCAATGGTAGAAACCGGCGCCGACACATAGAACGGAATATTGTGCGCCCGGGCCAGTACAGCCAGCCCGTAGGTGCCGATCTTGTTCGCCACATCGCCGTTGGCCGCAATACGGTCGGCCCCCACAATCACGGCATCAACCCATCCCTGCTGCATAACGTGCGCGGCCATTGCATCCGTGATGAGCGTGGCCGGGACCCCCGCTTTCAGCAGCTCCCAGGCCGTGATGCGACTGCCCTGCAACAGCGGACGCGTCTCGTCCACCCAGGCTTCCAGTCGGACCCCCCGCTCTTTGCCCAGAATAAACGGGGCCAGTGCGGTACCATAGCCTGAAGTCGCTACGCCGCCCGTATGACAGTGCGTGAGCACGCGCATGCCGTCTTTGAGCAATTCCAGGCCGTAGGTACCCAGTCGGCGACCAGCCTCACGATCTTCTTCTTCAATGGCCCGGGCTTCGGCCAGCAGTCGTGCTTTCAGTGTTGCGCGGTCGGCATCCCAGAAAGCTGCCAGCACGGCTTCCATGCGCCGGAGCGTCCCGAACAGATTCACGGCCGTGGGCCGCGTCTGCCGGAGCTGTTCAAGGGCCTGTTGTACCCTTTCCGGACCTGCTCCAGGATTGCGCAGCGCGAGCACTACACCGTAAGCGGCGGCAATGCCAATGGCCGGCGCCCCTCGCACGCGGAGCTTTCGGATTGCCTCGGCCATCTGCTCAGGCGTCTCAATGGGAATCCAGCGCTCCTCAAGGGGCAACAGCGTCTGGTCCAGCAGGTCCACACGGAAGGCTTTGTCGTTCCAGTACAGCGGTGGAATCATGATTTTTAAGCTTTTTAAGCAATTATTTTTTTAATTTCTTTGATTATATTATTAATACCTTTTCTATTATTAAGCAATTCTTTTATAAAACTTACTATTTCAGCTGCAGCCTCGCTTCCCATCTTCTCTTGGAATTTATGTTTAATAAATTCCAACAAGAAATTCTTAAGAGAAAAATTTTCTCTAATTTTTATTCCCTCTTCTCTTAATTTTTCATAAATTTCTTTCTTATAATCTTCTTCTATATAATGATCTATCAAAGAAGTTATTGCATTAACAGATATTCTTATCAAATATGGAGAAAAAGATCCATCAGTTGCATAACCAAGTTTTTTTAGTTTAAAACGCAAATGATCGATAACTAAGGGATTTTCTATCTGCAAAACAAATAAGTCTCCTTGTTTTTGAATAACAGGAGATTTTAGAGCTTCTTTAACTTCATTATCCAGATCTTCTTGATTCAACCGCCTCAACTCATGATTATACAACAGAGTTCTTGCTTTTGAACTTGTTATGCGTAAACGTTGAACCAGTGAATATACACTTGGATTTTCTTCTATATATCCTATTGTTTTTAAGATATCAAAAATAAGCAAATCAATGTCACGCTTTAACAATGAACCAAAAGAAGGTCTTAAATAATTTTCTAGTAAAATTCTAAGAGCTTCTCTACATTTACTTTCTTCAATATTTTCTATTACTTTTCTAATATCTTCATTCATACCACACACAATCTTTTAGTTCATCAAACGTCCGGACGGTGCCAGCTATCCCGGACCAGCACAAAACGCACGGCCAGCCGATGCGCAAAGCCCAGCTCCGAAGCCAGTCCGGCAAAGTCGCCAAAGCTATAGTCGACGGTCAGATACCGAAGGCGTATGCCAGCCCCCACGGTCGGTGTCAGTTCCAGCCCGAAGCGATCGGAGTAGGCCAGCCGGTTGATCCCCCCCCGGAGCGCCACCACTTCCCGATACCAGAACTCGGCGCCCAGCCGGGGATGCAGCGACACATCGCCCACATTGAAGGCATAGGCCCGCTGACCGTCGAAGGCTACGTCCACATCAAGCGCCAGCACCAACCGATGCAGGCCCAGTGGCTGTTCGTAAGCGAGGCCCGTACGAAGTACCGGCAGCACCAGATAGGTACCGCCTTTCGGCAGCTCCTGGCCGAACGCTTCTTCAAAGGTATAGGGCTGGCCGGTGTCCGGATTGATCGTCTCCAGCGCGAACGCGTCGGCATTGATACTCCAGCTCTGGAGCATCGTCGAAAGGTCCTGCACGTTCACGCCCAGCCAGAAACGGCCCAGCCGGTAGCGGACGCCGGCATCTACACTGTAGCCCCAGGCCTCGGCAAAGTCGCCGATTGCCCGACGCACCACCTTGGCCGAAAGGCCTACGGTCAGGTCTTCCCCCAGCAGGCGCGCATAGCTGAAGTAAAACGCATAATCGACCGCCGAGAACGTTTCGATGAACGCCTCGGCCTGCGGCCGGGGTCGATTGCGTACCGGATCCCAGGCATTCAGGGTGTTTTTGATGTCGTTGACCCCACTTCGGAAAAAGGCGATGCCCAGGGTCGAACGTGCGCTGAGGGGCCAGGCCAACGCCGCATAGTCGAACGACACGATCCCGGCAAAGCGCTCGGCATGCATATAGGCCACCTCGGGATAAGCCAGCCCGCTTAAGCCGGCCGGATTCCAGTAGGTGGCATCCACATCGGTGGCCAGCGCCACATAAGCGCCTCCCATCCCGAGCGCCCGTCCACCGACGCCACCGGCCAGAAAGTCGGCCCCGTACTTGGCAATCCGCTGGCCGACGGCCGGCAGCCCCAGCCAGCTCCACCCGATCAGCAGCCAGAGGGCCGCCCATTTTCCAGCAATGAACATGCGTAGCAGCTCTGCGTTGATGGTGGTTTGCTGTAACCGACGATCACGGTATCGGCCCGTAAGTGACTGGAATAACAAAAATCCAACCGGCTGGCGCTTTCCCCGTTCCCGTCGATACTCAACGGTGGCCTATGCGTGTCATACTCAAACCCGGCAAAGATAAGTTGTTGCGTCGCGGCTATCCCTGGGTGTTTGCCAACCAGCTCCATCGCATCGAAGGCCGGCCGCGCACCGGTGACGTGGTCGAAATCGCTGCCGCCGACGGCACCGTGTATGGCCTGGGATTCTATCACGAGCACTCCCAGATCGCCGTACGTTTTCTCACGCCCGATCCCCACGCTACCATCAATGCCGATTTTTTTCGGCAACGGCTGCAGCGAGCTTTTCTGCTGCGTCAGGCGGCCTTTGGGGACAGTACGCACTATCGCCTTGTCTTTAGTGAGAGCGATGGCCTACCCGGTACGATTATCGATCGCTACGGCGAAGTGCTGACCTGGACCTGCCTCTGCTACGGCATGGAACAGCGCCGGGAGCTGCTGCTGGATCTGCTGGAAGAGCTGTTTCGACCGCGGGCCATCGTCGAACGCAACGACAACGCCCTGCGCGCAAAAGACGGTCTGCCTCAGCAACGCGGTATCCTGCGCGGTCACTACAACGGTCCGGTAGAGATCATCGAAGAAGGCGTGCGCTTCCACGTAGACGTGCTCGAAGGACTGAAAACCGGCTTCTTTCTGGATCAACGACTGCATCGCCCCGTTGTGGCCCGGCTGGCCCGGAATCGCCGTGTACTCGATGTATTTGCAGCCGATGGAGGCTTCGGACTGATGGCTGCCGCATACGGAGCTGCCCACGTACACCTGCTTGACGTTTCCCAGACAGCAATGGAGCGGGCTCAAGCCAACGCGCGCCTGAATGGCCTGGACCGGGCCCGCCTGACCTTCGACGTGGCCAATGCCCTGGACCGGCTGGGTGAGCTCGTCGCACAGGGTGCGACCTACGACCTGATCGTGCTCGATCCTCCGGCCTTTGCCAAAAGTAAACGGCATCTGAACGACGCCCGCCGGGCCTACCAGCGGATCAATATCAGTGCGCTACGTCTCCTACCGCCCGGAGGGCTCCTGGCTACGGCCTCCTGTTCGCAGGCCCTCGACGAGGTCGAATTTCGGAAGATCATTCATTACAGCGCCCGCCGAGCTGGCTGTGCCCTGCGGCTTCTCTACCGCGGCACGCAGCCGCCCGATCACCCGGTCCTGGAAGCTATGCCTGAAACGCACTATCTCAAGTTCTTCATTTTTCAGAAACTGACCGACGAAGCCCCACCGGTACGGCAATGAATGGTCCCGCTAACATAACCACGGGACTTTTCCAGCGCAGTCGCTGATCAGCGACTCCTGTGCGTACTTTCTATCCGGAAGCGGCATTCCTGCTGCAACCCATCGCCGAATTGCCTGTACCCCGACCTGCCGCAACAAGAAATGTACACGCATCCCGTCCTGATGCAACAGGACAACCTGCGGCGTAGCGCGAATGCCGGGCGCCACCGTCTGTAGATAATGCATCGGCAAGCTATACCAGCGAGCTCCGGTAGCAACCTCGTGAAAAGGCCCCATTTTACGCAGATGATCCAGCCCCATTCGCACGTTCCGGCTTATTGCCACCCCTACCATCCGAAAGGCCAGACCCTGCGCACGCGCTTTTTTCGGCAGCTCCTTACGGATCCGATTCAGCAAGTCGAGCAACTCCGGATCATTCGAGGGGCCACAGGTAGGGGATCCGAGGTACACCAGAGCAATACGTCCGTCTCGTTTCCCGTCTGGAGTTGTTGCCATGTATCCGGACGCAGTTTATGGTAATAGAGAAAACTTGCCCATCCCAGCAGCAGTCCACTGCATACCAGCAAAGCGTCTCGTATTGCGTTCACGGTCATCGCGCTATGGCAAGCGGTATGTCTGCTGGTAGCTGAAACAGCGCCACATGAGGTAGTCTCGCCTCCATAGAGGTCCCCAACCACAGACGTCCCCGACGGTCATATAGCTGTCGAAAAGGCAGCGAGGCCTCCAGCCAGCCCCAGTGCTGCAGATCAGGACTGATCCAGAAAATGTAGGTCCGTTCTTGATCGATGATGGTAGGCTGATCGCGCCGCATCACCTGTTCAACCACATGCAGCACGATCACCCCTGATGGCAAGACCACGACATTCCGAAAACGGATGCCGCGAGAGCGCAAGATGGGCTCAATGATTGCCCCCTGTATGCGATGGGCCAGTAGCGGGACCTCATCCAGACGCA
This sequence comes from Rhodothermus sp., assembly GCA_030950375.1. GTDB lineage: Bacteria > Bacteroidota > Rhodothermia > Rhodothermales > Rhodothermaceae > Rhodothermus. The sequence goes on from JAUZRN010000001.1 coordinate 29,775, forward strand.
GACGCCAGCGGCGCCGGCCATCGGTGGTATAGCATTCTACAACGGGAAGGTATCGATAGGCCAGAATCAGGCCTGCGTGATCTGGATCGCAGAACAGCCGGGCTTCCAGCATGATCGGCGGGGTTCCCTCCGGCAGTCCTTTCCGTGGATAAAAATCCAGCAGGCCGAAAGCCCGCACGTGCTCGCCGTCCAGCGTCAGCACATGGAGCCGGGGCTGCTCCCACCAGTTGAGCGGGTTGGCATATACATACAACGTATCCTGCATCAGGCATGCGCCCAGCACTTCGCCGTTTAAGACTGTGCGCAGTTCATAGGTGCGGTCCCACATAAACGTGTCGTTTCTTTTCAGGAACCGGTGCACCCGCCCACTGCTCCGCTCCACCACGTAAAGACGTCCCTGCCGATCGAAGGCGGCATACAGTGGAGGCGCCAGAAACTCGCCGGGACCTTCCCCCTGACGTCCCAGTCTGAAACGGAACTGGCCGGTCTGAGCAAAAAAAAGCAGGGCGTAGTTCTCCTGATCCACCACAACCAGCTCGCCAGCAGGATCAAATGCAGCATAAACGACCCGACCAAAAAAATATGCCGGCGGCTGCGCCTCCCGAGCTCCCAGTAAAAGCAGCGATTCCATCTGCGACAGCGCCGCCACTTCTGGCCACACGGCCGACGTAGACTGCCGGTCCGCCGCTCGCGTCAGCACCAGATCAAACCTCCCCTGCCACTGATCCAGTAAGGGGTAGATCTGGGCCTCCTGCGATGCAGGAGGTTGACAGCCTATCCAACCTACTACCAGAACAATCCATATCTTTCTCATACTCGCTATGGCTCTTTTTCCGGAAGCACATAATAAGCAATGTGCGGGATCTCTTGTCGATACATATCCCAGCGATATCCTACCAGTATGGAATCTCTATAAGCCTCTACCACAGCAAAAGGATAATTTTCCAGATTCAACAACATAGCTTTCTTATTATTCAGATTTATCAAATAGGCTATCGGATATTTCCGAAGGACTTTTCCTCGCTCCGCTTCATATCTAACAAAAGCATACAGCAAGATCTCATCTGACAAAAACGTAATCCCTGAAGGCTTATCCAGCTTTCCAGAATATGAAAACTCCTTGATGAATACTTCCGAAGGAAAATAGCGCGCTCGACTATTTCCTTTCATAAGAAACGGCTGCAACACGATATGCTTCAGAAAAACATGATGTACATTACTATTATTACTAAACAGAACATCTATAATCGGATAATAAAGAAAAGCTCCTACCACATGTTTAGATCCACACGCCACAAATGCCCGATGCACTAATAAATTAAGAAACCTTTCCTTTTCTTCTACCATATAATGTCTATGATTATCCATATTTAGAATACGACTATTTATGATATCAACTTTATAAAATAAAGGATCATCAAAGGAGTAGTAAGGCGGTTTATTAATCACAATATACCTTTCATTTTGCAAACATACATAATCCAGACCTGGGATTCTTTCAGGCAAATCCAGAATTCTCTTAAATGTATACCCCTCTTCACTTTTATAATAGACAACAAAAAATCCTCTCGAGTTATCATATACATACAATGAATCATTGCTACCTATTAACAGGTATCCTGCCTGCATGTATTCGCCCGGTCCCTCTCCCTGCCTTCCTACGACCTCTACAAACTGCCCCGACCGGTCGTAAAGACGTACTTCCTGATTGTCAAAATCCAGCACAATGATGCCTCCTTCGCTATCGATGACCACATCCAAGATGTCCCCAAACATATCGTATCGATTGGCCGAAGCCAACGCGCCACGCTGCCAGTGCAGCCGGGCCTGCTGTAACCGCTTTGCCCACCGGTGCAATACCGAATCGCCCTGATCTGCTTCCGTAACGATCCAGTCGAACGTACGTAGATCTGCCAGACGCTCCGGATTGGGATGAAACTCCTGTCCCTTTCCCGGACGGGCACTGTCACGCCCCGCACACCCTCCACCCAGCAACAGCAACACCACCCAGAAACCAATCACCCACCACCTACTCCCATGCCACCACACCACAGCTATATGTCTCACACCCACCACCACTTTTCGCATCGCACCCCGTAGGCGTCTCAGCATCCTGGCATTGATCATACACGCAGGCATCATACTCACAGTGTACCGCCTGAACATAGCGCGGCGGCATCCAGAGGCCTCCGATAAACGCAAGTAACGCAAATAGAAAGAGTACGATCACAAAGATACGTCCTGCCTTCATGGCTTCATTTCTCTGGCTCCCTGAGGGTTCATTCCGGGTTATCACAATTCTCCGTGCGGCACAAGCCCCCATACATCAAGCAGTTGGTCGCATAAAACGAGGTATCCTTACAGATACCCAGATACTGATCTTCTGACTGCGCCAATTCGCAGACGTCGTTCTCACAGAAAGGATGACTGTGCAAATTTGCAGGTAGCCAGAGCGCTCCGGCCAGCAATCCCGCGGCAACAAGCAGATAGCCCAGTGCTCGCTTCATGACTCTTGCAGACTTGTTCCTGGATGACATGCGGTTTTCGTGAACCGCAACGATAATCAACGTAGATAGAAGGGGATTGTCAATTTTTTTGAAAAATATTGAATACGTTCGAATACCTCCGAACTTCTCGGCAAAAGCATCCACCCGTCCCCTCATCGCGACCAGACATAAGGTCACCCTGCAATGCCTCCCTCCCTCGACAGAGGCACACTATGTATCCCCTGCGCCGAGCCCTAAAGCATCGGATCTGGTCCGCTTATGAGGTGTCCCTGTGGATGGCCATAGATGTGCGACGCCACCCTTATCGCAGGAGGCCGATTGAAAGGAAAACGTCACCCGACTGTTGTTTTTTTCAGGGCATCAGCGCCGTGGTAGCTGCTGGAGGGGCAGCCGGCATCGGGAAAAACGAAGCGGTTACCTCCAGTAGACCGGGCAATATGCCCAGCACAACAATCAGCACTACACACACCACCAGGGCTGCCCGTGGGGCCAGCGGTACCGGGAACGTCTGCTGCCGTACCGCCTCAGGGGCTTCGTCAGGCGACCGCATCCAGAAAACGTAAACCACCCGCAGGTAGTAGTAGGCCGAAAGTACGCTGGCTAACACTCCTACCACAACCAGCCACGTCAATCCCGCCTTCACGGCCGGCGCAAAGACGGCGTACTTGGCAATGAACCCGGCCAAGGGCGGAAAGCCAGTCAGGCTGAACATGAAAAACGCCATGGCCACGCCCAGTAACGGACGTCGGTATCCGATGCCCGCCAGCGAATCTACGGTCTGCCTGTACCCTTCTTTGCCATCCCACTCCAGAAAAGCCATCACTCCGAAGGCGCCGATGTTCATCAGGGCATAGACCAGTAGGTAGAACAGGGCACCGGCATACCCTTCAGCGGTACCGGCCGCCAGCCCTGTCAGGATATAGCCAGCGTGCGCAATTGATGAGTAGGCCAGCATGCGCTTGACGTTCTGCTGCACCAGGGCGAGCACATTGCCGACCACCATCGTCACCAGCGCTACCAGCGCCAGCAGCAATTGCCAGCGTTCGGCCGGCAGCGCCGCATCCAGCACCAGCACCAGCGCTGCAAAAGCCGCCGCCTTCGAAGCCGCCGCCATGTATCCCGTTAGCGTTGTCGGCGCCCCCTGATATACGTCAGGTGTCCACATGTGGAACGGCACAGCGCCCACCTTGAACAGGAAGCCAATCAGCAACAAGGCCACCCCGGCCCAGAACATGATCGGATGGGCCCCCTCCGTCAGATGTGCCGCCATCTGCGGCAGATACATGGTACCTGTAGCCCCGTAGAGCAGCGCAATGCCGTACAGGAAAAAGCCCGTCGAGAAAGCTCCCAGCAGAAAGTACTTCAACGCCGCTTCGCCCGCTCCGACATCTTCGCGGACCAGACCCGTCATGATGTACAGGCAGATCGACATGGTTTCCAGGCCCACGAAGATCGAAATCAGGCTGTTGGCCGAGGCCAGCACGATCATCCCTACCGTGGCAAACAGAATCAGGGCATAAACCTCGCCATGCAGGTGGCGGATACGTTTCAGATAAGGCACCGACAGCGCAATCGTCAATAGGCCGCTGGCCAGCACAATGGCGTTCACGAACGAAGCCATGCCGCCTACCCGAATCAACCCGTAGAAGGCTGTCTCCGGAGGACGACTCAATCCGCCCAGCTCCCAAAGCAATGCCAGTGCCAGCGTGCCGGCTGCAATCCAGGGAATCGCTGGAGCGTCGTTCCAGAAGGCATCCCAGACGACCAGCACCAGACCCACGACGGCTGTCAACACCAGCGGAAAGGCCGCCCACAGGTCGGCCGGAAGCATTCGGTACGCTTCCAGTAGATCCATTGTGGATGAGGCGTTTTGTTCGTTTGCGTACTACTTCACCCAGGCAATGCGCTCAATCGCACGCGCCAGCTCCACATCCCGAGCTGTCACCCGGTTGCCAGCCGCGTGCGTCGTCAGCGCTACCGTTACCCGGTTGTACACGTTATGCAGCTCGGGGTGATGGTTTAACTGCTCTGCTTCAAACGCAATGCGCACAATAAAGCTTACCGCCTCCCGAAAGCTGCCAAACGTATAGGTTTTCTGTAGCCGATCGTCGGCGTACGTCCAACCCTTCAGTTCGGCCAGCGCCGCCGTAATTGCTTCGCGGCTCAACGGTTCCATCTGGCTCATAGTCCCCCCTTATCGAATCAACAATTGTTCAAAAAAGGTATCCAGTGTCGGAAACAGTCCGCTATAAAACAGCAGGTAAATCAGAAAGTAAATCGGAATCAAAATCGGCAGCGAGTACTTCGTGACATAGCCCATGAAAGAAGGCATTTCCACTTTGTTCTCCTCCGCGATCGCCTTCACCATGAAGTTCGGCGCATTCCCAATATACGTCATCGCTCCGAAAAACACGGCGGCAATAGAAATCGCCTGCAGATAGAACCAGGTTTCCGCATGCACTGCTGCCTCGGCGAACGCTTTCACCTGCTCAGGCACGTTCACGTCGAGTCCGAACTTACCCATCGCGGCTGCCAGGAAGTTCAGATACGTTGGCGCATTATCCAGCACACTGGAGAGTATCCCGGTGCCCCAGTAGAACATCCCCACGGTGAGTTGCTCAGCGTGATCGTGCGCAAACAGGCTGATAAGCTGTAGCGCTGGTTGCATTGTAGCAAAAATTCCCAGAAACAGCCATCCCACCTCACGGATAGGCTCGAACGTGAACTCGTTTTTCCGGAGGGCCTCCTTGTCGGCCAGCTTGTAAGCCAGCACCGCCACGGTAAACATGATGATCTCACGAATACCGAACGGCACGTGGTAAAGCTCACGCAGATCGGGCACCCAGGCAAAAACATTCGGATCGATAAAGACGGACAGGATGATCACCAGCACCCAGAGAAAGTTTTTGGCGCCGCGGATCTGCAACAGCGGTTGGGATGGATCAGGATCCGGGCTTTCGCTCTTGTTACGCGAATCAATCACATAGAAAACCGCAAGGATTAACAACATTGTGGGCAGCCAGACGAACCACACGTGCGTCAGCGTCCAGAAAAAGGGTACCCCCCGTAGAAAGCCCAGAAACAGCGGCGGATCGCCAATTGGGGTCAGGCCTCCCCCTACGTTTGCCACCAGAAAGATGAAAAAGATCAGGTGATAGGGCTTCAGCCGGCCTCTATTCAGGCGCATGTAGCTGCGCACAAAGAGCATGGCGGCCCCTGTCGTCGCAATCAGATTGGCGATCAGCGACCCCACAAACAGCAGAATCGCGTTATTTCGGGGCGTTCCCTTGGCGTTGATGTTGATATAAATGCCACTGGCGGCGATAAAGAGCGAGGCCACCAGCGCGATAAACGACAGGTACTCCTCAATGGCATGGATTACAGGCGTAGCGGAACCCAGCCCGAAGATGTAGTAGAGCGAAACGAACAGACCCAGGGCGATGGCATACTTCGGATAGTGATGATGCCAGTGGTGCGGGTAGAACAGGGGTCCGGTGGCAATCATCACCAGCAGGAGGGCAAACGGTAGGACGAGCCAGACCGGAGGGCGTGGGCCGTGCTCTTCGGCGGCCGCATGGGCCTCTGTGTCTGGGACAACCGCCGAAGTATCGGATACATGTAACGGCTCGACAGCTTCGGTCGCCGGGCTTTCGATCGCTGTAGCTTCCTGGGCCTGGACCGGCCCGGCGGGCAGTAGGAACACCAGACATACGACAAGCGGGCTCATCCTGCGTATCAGCCCGCTTCCAGGAACGTGCACATACTGTACGTTCATAGGGCCTCGGGTTAATGATGGACTCAGGGGTTGGCGGTCTGCACCGTCTCCCTGTCCAACACCTCCAGACGTGCCACGCTCGTTGCCGTCGGCTCCTGGGCCTTCTCCAGGGCAGCCAGCCGCTTCTGCTCGACGACTTCCAGAAGGAAGCGTGCCGTTGGTTCCGTCCGTTCCAGAAACGGCTTCGGAGCCACCCCAATCCAGAGCATAAAGACGGCCAGCGGCACCAACAACAGCACCTCACGGGCGCTCAGGTCAGGGAGGGTGCGGTTGACCTCCTTTTGAATCGGCCCAAAAAGCGTTCGGTAAAGTAGCCAGAGCAAATACACCGCCGCCAGAATCACCCCCGACGTCGCCAATGCAATCAGCAATGGATGTCCGATCAGCGAACTCTTGAATGCACCCAGCAGAATCATGAACTCGCCCACAAAGCCATTCAGGCCAGGCAACCCGGCCGACGCCAGTGCTGTAAAGACCAGAAAGAAGGCAAACACAGGCATCACGCGAGCAATCCCCCCGAACTCCTCCATCTGTCGCGTATGGCGCCGTTCATAGAGCATCCCTACCAGCAAAAAGAGGGCGCCGGTCGAGAGACCGTGGTTGATCATCTGAATAATGGCCCCCTGCAAGGCCTCTACCGTGAAGGCGAAAATCCCCAGCACGACAAAGCCCAGGTGACTCACCGAAGAGTAGGCCACCAGCTTCTTGGCATCGGCCTGTACGCGTGAGACCAGCGCGCCATAGACAATGCCCACCACGGCCAGCACGGCCAGCCAGAGGGCATAATCGACCGCAGCGTTTGGGAAGAACGGCAGACAGAAACGCACCAGTCCATAGGTTCCCATCTTCAGCAACACCCCGGCCAGAATGACTGAGCCACCAGTAGGCGCCTGCACATGCGCATCGGGCAGCCAGGTGTGTAGCGGAAAAAGAGGCACCTTGATCGCAAACGCCAGCGCAAACACGAAAAACAACCAGCCCTGAGCGGACAGTGGTACCTGATAGGCCAACAACTTGAAGTAGTCGGTCGTGAACACGCCCCCGTTGACCGCATCGCCGGCCGCAAAGCCCAGGTACAGGATGCCGACCAGCATCAGGAGCGAGCCCACCAGCGTATAGAGCACAAACTTAACGGCCGCATAAATGCGATCTTCACCGCCCCAGATGCCAATGATAAAGTACATCGGGATGAGCGTCAGCTCGAAAAAGATGTAGAACAGGATCAGGTCGTAGGCGGCGAAAACCCCCGTCATACCGGTCTGCAGCACCAGCAGCAGCGTGTAGTAGCCCTTCTGGTGCCGCTCGATGTAGTTCCACGAGGAAAGCACCACGATAGGCCCCAGCAATGTCGTAAGCAGAATCAATAGCAGGCCCAGCCCGTCGATGCCTACATAGTACTGGATGTCTACCCCGGGGAACCATCCGGCCAGCCGATCTACAAACTGCAGTTGCGCCGGATCGCCGGACGGATCGTAGCCCACATAGAGCAGCAGGGATACCAGAAACGTGAGGGTAGTGGTCGCCAGGGCCATCCACCGAATGGCCGACACGCGACGCAGCGGCAACATCAGAAGCGCGCCGACCAGCGGCAAAAAGATAACGATAGAAGTCAGATACGGCAGATTCATTGCAGCTTGCCTTCAGGCTAACGTTTTCCAGACTTACCCAAACAGCATCAGTGCCAGTACAAGGGCCACGCCCAACACAATGGCCATGGCATAGGCCTGCACGACACCGGTCTGCATGCGACGCACGCGCTGGCCAAGCCCCGTCATCAGCCGCGCCATGCCATTGACAGCACCGTCAATGACTTTCTGATCGAACACCGCCAGTCCGTAGCGTGCAAAACGCAGCAGCGGCTGCACGACCACCCGATCATAGTACTCGTCCCAGTAGTACCTGGCCGCCCAGAGGCGATAGAGCGCTCCGAAGCGCTGGCGCAACACGTCGTCATACGCCAGTCCATAGCGCCGGTAGGCCGACCAGCTCCAGTAAAGGCCAATCAGCGCCAGCGCCACGCCCAATCCAATCAGTGCCCATTCGATGGCCAGCGGCACATGCGCGGGCAGTGCAGGTTCAGCTACCGGTCCCCCTCCGGAAGTGCCCAGATAGTGATGGATCAGATTCCATTCCCCATGGGCAATCACTCCGGGAAGTCCTATAAAGCCGCCTACCAGCGACAGGGCGGCCAGTACCCAGAGGGGCAACGTCATCGTTGCGGGCGACTCGTGCGGATGCACCTGATCAGCCATGGGCCAGCGCGGCGTTCCTTCAAAGGTAAGTACATAGGAGCGCATCATATAGAAGGCCGTCAGCAGGGCCGTTACCACGCCCAGGAGCCAGGCAATCCAGGCATAGGCATGACCGTTGTAGCCATACTCGAAGGCCTTGAACAGAATCTCATCTTTCGAGAAAAAGCCGGCTGTCAGCGGGAATCCCGCAATGGCCAGCGTGGCGATCAGGTACGTCGTGCGCGTGGCCGGCATGAAACGGCCCAGTCCGCCCATGTTCCGCATGTCCTGTGGATCGAGGTGGCCATGATGCCCCCGCGCATGCAGCGTATGTTCTACATGATGCATGGCATGGATCACACTCCCCGATCCGAGAAAGAGACAGGCCTTGAAAAACGCGTGCGTAAGCACGTGAAAGATCGACACGAAGAAAGCGCCCACACCGGCGGCCATGAACATGTAACCGAGCTGCGAGACCGTCGAATAGGCCAGCACTTTCTTGATGTCGTACTGCGTGATAGCGATGGTCGCCGCCATGAAAGCCGTCAACGCCCCCACCAGCGCAACAACCACGAGCACGCCCGGTGCCGCAAGGGCCAGCGGTGAAATGCGCGCAAACAGGTACAGCCCGCTGGTCACCATCGTAGCAGCATGAATGAGCGCCGAGACGGGCGTTGGGCCGGCCATTGCATCCGGCAGCCACACAAACAGTGGAATCTGCGCGCTTTTGCCCGTGGCACCGATGAACAGCAACAGCACAGCCGCCGCTACCACTCCGGACGGTAGCGAAGCTGGATCGGCCAAGAGCGCCCCGAAGTCCAGGCTTCCGACCTCACGGAATAGCAGGAACATCGCCAGCAGAAAGGCCGCATCACCTATGCGGTTGACAATGAACGCTTTATTAGCAGCCGTACTGTTTTTGAAGTCCTCGTACCAGAAGCCAATCAGCAGGTAGGAGCACAAGCCGACGCCTTCCCACCCCAGAAACAGTAACGTCAGGTTGTCGGCGAGGACCAGGTTGAGCATCATGAAAATAAAGAGATTCAGGTAGCTGAAATACTTCCAGTATCCCCGGTCCTCGTACATATAGCCGATCGAGTATAGATGGATCAGGGCTCCCACGCCCGTGACGATGAGCGTCATCACGAGCGAGAGTTCGTCGATGCGGTACTGGAAGGCCAGCTCCAGCTCACCAGCGGCGATCCAGGTAAAGAAGCGAGCCAGTAGCGGCTCTCCCTCATAATTGAAGAACAGGTAGAGCGTCAGCCCAAAGGGCACGGCGACCGCCAGCGTCGCCAGGGCGCCGATCAAGCCCTTCTGTTGCCGGAGCCCACGAAAGGCCAATCCCCCCAGTCCATTAAAAACCGCTCCTGCCAGGGGCAGCAGCAGAATCAGTCCAACCAGGGTTGTGTGGTTCATATGCCGAGCAGTTCCGTTAGCTTCGGATCAGTATTTGAACAGATTGAACGCCCCTACATCCACTGTCACTTTCTTGCGAAACAGGGCGATCACGATGGCCAGCCCGACGGCTGCTTCGGCAGCTGCCACCGAGATCACAAAAAACACAAGTACCTGTCCCGACACATCCCCCATCGCCTGGCTAAGTGCCACCAGGGTCAGGTTGACGGCATTGAGCATGAGCTCCACCGACATTAAAATCACAATCGCGTTGCGTCGGAAGAGCACCCCCAGCACGCCCAACGTAAAGAGCACCACCCCCAGGGCCAGGTACCAGTTCAGTGTAATTTCCATGGTCAGATCCCTTTGGTCGTGCTGTTCAAATGAAGCGCCGCTTGGCCAGCATTACTGCGCCGATCGTAGCCGCCAGCAACAGAATACCGATCACCTGCAAGGGCATGATGTAACGGGTCAGCAGCTCGCGCCCCAGCGCTTCGGCGCTGCCAGTAACGGCAGCCTGTTCAGGAGACGCCACAAAAGTAGGCAGCACGTCCAGGCCCAGCGCTACCACATAGACCAGCTGCGCCAGTACAATCATTGTCACCCCGAAGGCCAGCACCTTCCCCCAGTCGATCCGGCGCGGATGAGGCAGAACCTCCAGGTTTAACAGCATGATCACAAATAGAAACAGCACCATAATAGCGCCGGCATAAATCAACACCTGGATCACGCCCAGAAAGGCGGCCTGTAGGGTCAGATACAGGCCGGCAATGCAAAACAGGTTGAGCACCAACCAGAGTGCACTTGCTACCGGGTTGCGTGCGATAAGCATGCCGAGGGCAGCTGCTATGGCCGTTACAGCCAGCAGGAAAAACAGGAATTGCGCAATCATGCGGGGCTTCGGGGTTTGGCCAGCGGCTTTTTTGGGCTCAACAGTCGGCCAAATTAGAGCACACCCGTCACAACGGCAAGCGTTGCCTGTCAAAAATCCCGTTAAGCGCCGGGCATCTCTTCCAACAGGGGTGGTTCGGCAGTGGCCATCACGTCTACCGACCGTCCAAAGGTCTGTTCAAACAGTTCAGCGCTACGTCGCACCCCCCATATCTCCAGCTCGGGATCTCCCCGCGTCTCCAGATGGAGCACCAGCCGATCAGGCTCCAGGCGTACATGTAGCGTGTGGACGTTTTGATTGTGGCTGCGGTCAAGCCCTTCGGCCAGCCGGAGCAGCGCCGCCAGTTTGCAGACGCGCCGCTGGTTCTCCTCCGAGAGCGCCATGTAGTCGGCGTGCGTCGGCTTGGGCAGGCTACCTCGATGGTAACGCACGACATTGGCCAGCACGGCGATCTCCTCCGAAGTAAAGCCACGCAAATCAGCGTGCTTGATCAGGTACAGCCCGTGCTTATGATGGCTACGGTGGCTGATATGATAGCCGATGTCGTGCAACAGCGCCGCATATTCAAGCAGTTCACGGTCGACGGCCCCCAACCCATGGAGGGACTGCGTGGCATCAAAAAGCTGCAGGGCCAGGGCGGCCACCTGCTGCGCGTGGCGATACTCCCAGTCGAATCGCCAGCCCATCTCGTAGATGCTGCGGCGGCGCACGTCCGCAAACGCTGTAAGCCGGGCCAGCAGCGGCGCATTGCGTTCAACAAAATCTACGACCATGCCTTCTCGGAGGGCATGCGGCGAGATGCGCACGCGTTCGATAGCCAGATCCTTCAATACGACGTCGATTAACGCCGCCGCTGCCACAATCTGATCGACACGTTTCGGGTCGATACCACGCAACCGGCGCCGCTCTTCCCGGGTGCGCCGCATGAGGTGGCGAGCCACCCGCCGGAAATCTCTGGCCTCAAAGACCAGCTCATAGATCGAACGCGCCGCGCTTCCTCGCCAGCGGGCACAGACCGATGCCAGGTTTTCCATCGCGCCGGACGAACCAACTACCTCGCGTACGCCGTGAGCACGCGCCGCTTTGAAGACAGGCACAAGTTGCTGACGATAGAAAGCCCGCAACGCCTTTAGTTCTTCGCGGGTAGCCGGATCATTTCGGATGAAACGACGCGTCATGCGAGCTGCCCCCAGCTTCAGGCTGAACAAATGCAGCGGTTGTTGCCCGGTACCCACAATAAACTCGACAGAACCGCCACCCACATCCATGATAAGCACCGGCTCTGGCATTGAGACGGCCCGCCGCACCCCTTTGTAGATGAGCCGGGCCTCCTGCAGACCATCAATCACCCGTACATGCAGCCCCACTTCGTTACGGATGCGTTGCAGCAACTCACCCCCGTTTGCCGCCTCCCGAACCGCACTGGTCGCACAGGCCAGAAATTCAGTAGCTCCCCAGCCTTCGGCCAACCGACGGATGCGCCGCAATGCTCGAATAGCCCGGCGCATAGCCCCTTCCGAAAGGCGCTGCCCCTGTAGCCCCTCCTCGCCCAGCCGCACCATCTCTTTGAAGCGATCAATGACCCGAAACGTGCCGGGCAGGGCATCGACAATCACTGCATGAAAGGAGTTGGTCCCCAGATCAATCACACACATACGCACCGGGGACCGCGTGGCCTGTTCCAGCTCCGCCACTGTGAGCGGCACCGGACAGGCCCCTACTTCGTCCGCCTCGGACATAGAACCTGGCGCTTTATTTACTTCCGCGGCTTCCAACCGCCGCCCATTCCAGCCGTTCCCGGCAATCGCTACTTCAATCTTCTCCGGTCAATCGGCTCAGGTCGATCTGATCCAGTGCAGTCCGCAATACCTCAATAGCAACATTCATCCCTTCCAGCTCAATCATATAGCGGTTACGCACCACGACCTGCAACTGCGCCCGTGTACTGCCGTCCTCCCACCGCGTAAACTTCTCGTAGGCCGGATACCCTTTGTAACGAGTGGTACGCTCGTAGCCCTGCTCGTCTTCCCGATCGATCTCCTGCTGCATCCAGGCCGCCGCAAACCCCATGAGTTGCTGCATCGATCCCATATCGCTGATTGTCAACTGCACTTCCCGATCCCCACTACGATAGGTGGCTGTAGCCCGGCTAACCCGGAATCCCATCGCCGAACTCCGCTCACCCGAAGCTTCCACCCGCTCAAGTCCGTCGATTGCCTCCGGCAGCATCGCTTTGAGCACCCGAAAATCCGTTAATTCTGCCTCAGCAGCCGCTCCCAGCTCTCTTGCCATCTCTTCCAGAGCTGCCAGGTCCATGCGGCGCAACACGTCCCGCAGGCTTTCAAGCGGTACGTTCTCGCCTTCCAGGCTTACGATGAAACGGTCGGCCACAATTGTTGCAAGTTCCGTTTCGATCGTCCCCTCATAGCGGATGAACTTTTCATACGCCCGTCGGCCATCCAGCGTCAGCGTGCGCTCATATCCCTCTTCATCTTCCCGGTCAATGTCCTGCTGCATCCAGCTATAGCCCATAGCCGCAAAGCCCTGCAGCGTACCCGGATCGGTGATCTGAATGCGAATGCGTTGGTCTTCCGCTTCGTAAATGCCCTCGGCCTGTGCAATGCGAATGCCAAAAGCCCCCCCTTTCGATCCCTCGGCCCGCACACGGGGCAGGCCGGCCGCTTCTTCTGGCAGTAGTGCTTTCAGCTTTCGGAAATCCGCAATGCCATCTGCCTCTTCGGTCTCCTTCTGCTTGGTAGCTTCTTCTATTTTCTTCTGCAGGCGTTTCCAGATCTGCGCCTGCGACGAAACAGGGCCAATCAGCCAGTAACCGATCAACAAGACCAGGCTGGACAGCAACAATGAGCGCTTCATGGCAACCTCCCAGGGGTTTATCCCGAATGGCGCAGTAAGTTATTTATAAAATAAAAAGGAAAGCTGGAGTCCCCAATGCTTATGCGTTGCCGGCTGATGCGCCTGGGCCGTCAGATTTCGATCATTTATGCGTGCTCTGGTGTACACCACGGCCCACACGCCGGCAGAAACGTTCCACCGATTCACCAGGCCGACGACGCAACACCCAGACCCGGTCTCGGTGACGTTGCACCCAGTAAGCCAGCAACTGCATGGCATCGGTCTCGGCACGGGCATAGGGACGTTGCCCTCGTTCAGCCGTCAGCTGCTGGCATACCCAGCCCATGAGCAGCGCGATAGCCTCACGATCAGGTGGAAACGGAAGGGCCCGGATGGCCACCGGACAACCTGCCCGTACAATACAGCAGACCAGCCGCTCAGGGGACTCGCGCACCAGCAGGACGGCCTCGCGCTCCAGTACGGACGTATCAGCCAGCAACGGCTTTTTCAGCAGACGGGTCAGCAACCGAAGCTGATCTCGATGGTGGGCTGCTACCTCAAAAGCCAGGCGTTGGGCAGCCTTCCGCATGCGTTCTTCAAGCTGAACAAGCGGGCCCGTACTCTGGCCGCGTAGCAACCGACGCACGCACTGCGCCACCGAGCCCGTCGACTCCGCACAGGCCTCTGAACAGGAATCCCCGTCGGCCAGAGGACAGGGACCATCCAACAAAAGCTGGGCATTTCGGCGGGGTAGTTGAAAAATTTCCTGCAACGTCTCCAGCAGGTACTTTCCCTGCCGACGTCCCGCCAGAGGCCCGTAGTATTCAGCGCCGTCGTCGAGCAACACCGAGGTGAGCGAAAGCGCAGGCGGCTGCTCGTGCAGGGCCAGTCGCACAAACGGACGGGTGCGATAGCGGCGTTGCTGTCGGTTATACCGAGGTTGTAGTTGCTTGATACGCCGCGACTCTTCCAGGAGGGCTTCCAGTTCGGTCGCGGTAACGTGCCACTCAATCTGTCGAATCTTCTCCACAAGCTGGCGCAGCCGGGGTGGATGTGCCTCGACAGCCGTCAGATGCTGCCGCACACGCGCCTGCAGATTGCATGCTTTGCCTATGTATAGCAACCGTCCCCGTCCATCTCGAAACAGATAGACGCCGGGCGCCTCAGGTAAGCGCGGCAGTAGGGTCTCCCGCAGCTGCACCAGCGGATCTGCCTTTTTATGCCGCGGATAGCGTCGGTGTTGGAAGGCCAGCAGCGCTTCCAGGGTATTGATCCCGTACTGTCGTCGGGCTTCCTCCAGCAGGTGCAGCAACACCTGCGCCGTCGCCTCGGCATCGTCGAGCGCCCGATGCCGACGCGCCACAGGAATCTGATAGAAGCGGATCAGGCCGTCGAGTCCTCTGGCAGGTAAACCGGGAAGCAGACGTCGCGCCAGCCGTAATGTGCACAGGGTAGGATTGTTCGGCCAGGGTATCCCGAGCCGCTGCAGCTCTGCCTCCAGCACTTTGCGATCAAAGGCCAGGTTGTGCGCCACCAGGACGCTATCCCCCAGAAACTCCAGAAAGGCCGGCAGGACCCTATCAGCCGACGGCTGCCCCACCAGCATAGCGGTCGTAATGCCGGTCAGGCGTGTAATACAAGGGGGCACCGAGCGGCCCGGATTGATAAGCTTCGCAAAGCGATCGACAAGCTGGCCTCCTTGTACCCGTACGGCGGCCAGTTCGATCATTCGATCATCGGCGCGAGCCCCCGTCGTCTCGGTATCGACCACCACAAACGAGACCGCATCGAGATGCATCGCCTCAGTGACGTTCGCCGACCAATTCCCGTTGTCGCAACGTTGTCGTCAGAGACGCCAGATCGAAACCCATCAACTCAGCCAACAGACGGCCAAGCTCATCATTTTCGAAACTGCCCACCAGACGTTCGGCACCAGGGCCAAACGCATACAGGTTAACATCCACGGCCGTATGCCCATTTGTGGTCCAGCCTACCACGGCCCGTCGGCCGATCAGTTCGGTAAGCACCGCCGGCCAGCTATCCGGCTTTGCGATCGCCTGTTGTACGAGTGCCCATTCCTCGGCGTGCAGGCTATCGAGCCCGAGCCATGCACGCAGGAGCGAGTCGGGCTGGTCGGACCGACGCAACGCTGGAATCAGGCGTTCGTACGAAGCCCGCACACGCGCCAGCACTTCCGGATGCCAGTCGTAGATTCCCCGCCCCCCCACATTACGCCCCAGCGAGAGTCCTCCGGCTTCATGGTCGGCGACTGAGACAACAAGCGTCTGCCCGTCGCGACGGGCAAAGTCGAGTGCGACCGCAACGGCCTCGTCGTAGGCCAGCACCTCCAAGACGTGCGCTGCCGCGTCGTTGGCGTGTCCGGCATGGTCGATACGGCTCCCTTCCACCATCAGGAAAAAGCCGTCTGGATCCTCCTGCAACAGCGAGATAGCGGTGCGGGTCATCTCGGCCAGCGAAGGCACTGACTTCGGATGCCGATCAATTTCATAGGGCAAATGATCCGGACCAAACAGTCCCAGTACCGGCCGCCGCACGCCGTTACGGAAGTCGGCCGCCGTACGCACCACCTGATAACCTGCAGCCTCAGCCTCACGCAGCAGATTGCGATGATCTGCGCGACGGCCACCTTCCGCTGCCGGTAGAAAGTAAGCCCATCCACCTCCCAGCAATACATCAACGCGCTGATCCAGCATCTGCACAGCAATCTCACTTTCCATCGCCCGTCGGGGTACGTGGGCCACAAAAGCGGCCGGCGTAGCATGGGTGATTCGACTGGTAACAACCAGTCCGGTCGCCATCCCACGGGCCTTGGCAGCTTCAAGTAACGTAGCCAGCGGACGCCCGGCCGTATCGACCGCAATGGCGCCATTGTAGGTCTTGACCCCACAGGCATAGGCCGTCGCACTCGCGGCCGAATCGGTTACTCGGCTGGACATTGAACCAGTCCGAACAGCCCCCACCTGAATGGCATCTAACGTTAGCCCTTTGCGTCCCAGCACCGCCCGGGCATAATCGCGAGCCATTGTAATACTGGCCGGTCCGCATCCATCCGCAATCATCAAGATCAGGTTCTTCGGACGCGGTACCGTCTGCGCCCACACAGCTACCCCGCCACCCCAGAATATTAACCCAACCAGTAACAGCCAGCGCATTGCTTTCTCTTGTTGGTATAAGCAAAATGCTCGGTGCTCAAAGATACGACACCAGTAACCGGACATAAACGCTCCTGAAGGAATTCGCAATACAACAGACCCGGCATGACAACAAAACAGTCCGCTGGCCTGGAGCCTCCTGCCACACCAGAATAACGACGCGAGCCAGGCACTTCTATTTAAAGAAAGCAAACAGAATGGCAACAAGCGTCCCAAGCTGCCCTACCCAGAACAGAAACATCCACCGAATCAGATCGGCCCGCACCTCCGCAATCCGTTTGTCCATCTTTGCCATTTCTGCTGTGATGCGATTGTCCACAGCCGCAATCTGCTGCTGCAACTTCGCTACCTCCTCCGTAATGCGATTGTCCAGACGAGCCGATGCTTCAGTAATGCAATGCTCCAGACGTTTTCCTTCTTCCACCACCCGGCGTCCGAAGCGCTCTTCCAGAATACCGAGGAGATTGTTGCGCTCGTGATGAGCCGCCTCATTCAACAACGCAATGAGCGCCTCGACTCCTTCATCGCCGAGTTTCTCTCTCAAAACTTTGGGAATGGTTAGAATTGCCATAACGCTTGGGAATGTATAAGCATCAAAATAAACACATGCTTTTCTAGATGTTCCCTGTTTCGGCCTGAAAAGAACGGTTTTGTGTTTCAGGCCAGCTTTTAAAGGATGAATTTCGCAACGGTACCCGGATCATCTGGCCGCCTGACCGGATGAGTGCTCCTGCCAAGGGCGCAGACCATCCGGAGTATGTTGCCAGGCACCATACTGGGGATTAGGCAGGACAATCCAGCGCGTTCCCCACCAGGTATGGTAGCGCCGGACCAGCGCTCGACGGGCCTCCACGGTTGCTGCAGGCTCAGGCAAGAAATCGCCCAGCTGATCGCCGATCTGCAGCAGAATCCGGTAGCGCCGGCCCAGAAAGGCCCGCCGGGGTTCTTTGTCAGCCGTGGCCCATTCAGGACGTTCGCCGCGTGTCAGGATCACATCGACGGTATCCGGCAGCGGGAAACCGACGGCCTGGAGGTTGCGCCGTGTGGCTTCCTCCAGATCGGCCGTACGGTTCGTCACATAGAAGACCAGGACACCCCGTTGACGCGCTGCCTGCACAAAAGTGACCGCACCAGGCACCGGCTGTGCCTGCGCGGCCTGCGTCCATCGGGCCCAGCTTGCTGAGGAAAAGTTCTGTCCAGTCGTGATCAGCCAGGCCTGATAGGGACTGTTATCAAGCACGGTTTCATCCACATCCACAATCACCGCAGGCGGCCGCCGGAACAGATCTGACGCAAAGGCCTGGGGTGGGTAGGCCGTCCAGGTGCTGTCTGCCAGTGCTCGTTCGAGCTGGCGTCGAGCCGTTGCGTAAGCCTGCAACGCCAGGGCCGTATACTCGGCCGAAGTCTGCACCCAGCGCGTACTCAGCAGGCCGGCATGTCGAAGGGCACTGCGACCACTGACGCATCCGGCCAGCAGGCCGACCGCCAGCAGTCCCCCCATCCAGCCAATATGTTGTCCCTTCATGGCCCCAGAATCCACTCGGATCAGGACGGCCCGTTGTCTGCAGATCTTACACCCGGGCCAGCGTCTCCTTAAGCTGACCGATCAGGGGCACCGGCGTGGGATCCACCCCCAGAAGTACGGCCAAGTACAGGCTGACCCAGTCGCCCAGGTTCACGAGCGACATCATGCGGGCCAGGCGGCTTTCGCCCTGGCTTTGCACTTCGGCCCAGTAGCCAGCCCGATCCGAGATCAACGCGCGGGTCACTTCCATACGCTGCTGCACCCGCGGATGATCATCACGGTCTCGCAGCACAATCACCCCGATCATTTCGTGAAGTGGACCGGGGTATTCCCACCCCATGATTTCATTGTGATTGAGCTCGGGATAGACGTTACCAGAGGCCAGCCGTTTGGCATTCTCCTGGATCTGACAGCGCCAGCGCAGGTTGACCGCTTCCATGAGCCCGGTACCACTGTAGATGAATGGTAGGCGATCCTGCAACGCCTCGGCCAGCTCCAGCGCATCGTTGCCCGCAGGATCACTGAAGACAGCCGTCTGGCCCTCCAGCAGTTCCTGGGTTTCATTCCAGGCAGCCTCGTCAGGCTCCACCAGCCCTATATGCTCGGCGATGGTCAGCAGTGCGGTAAACGAATAGCCCAGCGCAGCTCGGGGTTGCAGTCCGCCTGGAATCTCCAGATAAGGTACACCTTCAGCCCGGGCACGACGTAGCAACTCGCCACCTGAAGCCACACAGACGACCGTTGCACCACGCGCCCGGGCCTCTTCAAAAGCGGCCAGCGTCTCTTCGGTGTTGCCAGAATAGCTGGAAGCAATAACCACGGTACGTGCTGTAACAAAACCCGGCAAGCGATAATGACGGACGATCGTCACCGGCAGCCGAGCTGTGTCGGCTACCAGCGTGCGCAGCAGATCACCGCCAATAGCCGACCCTCCCATTCCTGCGACGACCAGGTGATCTTTGCCATCCAGGGTAAAGCCCGGATCGAACGCTTGAGCCAGTGCGCGTCCCCGACGCCACTGCTCTGGAAAATCCCGAAGGGCGTCGTACATCCCCTGGGGATCTACGCGGCGAATCTCTTCAAGTCGCATGGTACTACGGGTACTGCATTTATTTGGGGATCATCAGGACTCCTGCAAACTGGAAGCTGTGGAACGCTCGTTTCCGGCTGCAGGCTCTTCGGGCTGCATGTATTGCAGCAGCCCACACCCATGTTCTTGCAGCCACTTGTTGACCAGCGCTGCCACCTCGGCCGCCGTACGGCACTGCAGGGCCTGCGCTGCCAGCTCCTGGGCCTCATTGAACTGCATGGCCCGGATGACTCGTTTCACTTCAGGCAAATACGGCGGCGAAGCGCTGAACTCGTCCAGCCCCATACCGGCCAGAATCGGCGTGGCCTGCGGATCACCGGCCAACTCGCCACAGAGGCTCACAGGAATACCATGGCGGTGAGCCGCCTCGATCGTATGTTGGATCAATCGCAGCACAGCCGGATGCAAGGCTTCGTAGAGCTGCGCCACCAGATCATTGCCCCGATCGACAGCCAGCGTATACTGCGTCAGGTCGTTGGTGCCAATAGAGAAGAAGTCGGCTTCTTCGGCAAACAGGTCAGCCATAAGCGCCACGGAAGGCACCTCGACCATGATACCGACCAGCACGGCCTCATCGAACGACTCTCCACGCGTCCGCAACTCATCCTTGACTTGCTCCAGCACCTCCAGAAACCGATGATACTCATCCAATGCCGTTACCATAGGCACCAGAATACGTACCGGTCCATACGCGCTGACTCGAAGCAGTGCTCGCAATTGCGGCAGCAGCAGCTCAGGACGATCCAGCAAAACGCGCAGCCCTCGCCACCCCAGGAAGGGATTATGTTCACGATGCGCAATGGGCAGCATCTTGTCCCCCCCCAGGTCGAGCAGTCGAAACGTTGTGGGCGCCGGCTTGACCTGTTCGACGATCTGGCGATAAATGTGTAGCTGATAATCCTCCGAGATGTTCAGCGGTCCTCGCATCAAAAACAGCACTTCCGTACGGAACAGGCCAATACCTTCGGCGCCGTATTTTTTCAGCAGATCCAGTTCTTCAATCAGTTCCAGGTTGGCCCGCAGAATGAAGCGACGACCATCAAGCGTTTCAGCGGGTAATGGAATCAAGTGTTGCTGATCCTGCAGCAGACGGCGATAGCGCTCCTGTCGGGTACGGTAAAGGGTCAGCGTCTCGGGACGAGGATTGACGACCACCCGACCCTGGATTCCGTCGAGGATAATCAGATCGCCGGTCTGTACACTATCTGAAAGGCCATGCAGACTTACTACGGCCGGGACTCCCAGCGCCCGCGCCATGATCGATACATGCGAGGTAGGTCCCCCGTGGTCGGTGGCACACCCCAGAATACCACGCCGGCTGAAGAGCACCACATCGGCAGCGGAGAGGTTTTCGGCAACGATGATATGTTCGGGATGAACCGCCGAGAGCAGCTTCTCGCGCCGCAGGTGCCGGATCAGCCGTTCCTTGACATC
>JAUZRN010000002.1 GCA_030950375.1 Rhodothermus sp.
GGATCGGGTGGAGGCGGACGAGCCGTTGTTGGAGATTGGGACGGACAAGGTAGACACGGAGGTGCCGTCACCGGCTTCTGGGGTGTTGCAGGAGATTCTGGTGCCGGAGGGGGAGACAGTGGCTGTCGGCACCGTCCTGGCTCGCATTGCCACGGGTCAACCGGTGGCGGCGACTTCGCCTGAGACGCCCAGGGCGCCATCGGCTGCTGCGCCCCGCTCAGCAGTTGAGACTGCGGCTGCGCCGTCAACCACTACGGGGGATGGGGCTACAGCCGCGGCCGGACCAATCCCACGGCGTGGGCCGGATGGTCGCTTCTATTCGCCGCTGGTGCGCTCCATTGCAGAAAAGGAAGGTCTGACGCTGGAGGAGTTGACGGCAATTCCCGGAAGCGGTCGTGGCGGCCGCGTAACGAAGCGGGATATCCTGCAATATCTGGAACAACGCAAGCAACGGGTAGCGCGTCCGGCCGAGGTGCGTCCGGCAGCGCCATCACCTGCGCCCGAACGTCCGGCAGCGCCGCGTCCGACTCCACAGGTAGTGGCCGGTACTTACGAGGGCCGTGTCGAGATCATCGAGATGGATCGGATGCGGCAATTGATTGCCGAGCATATGATCCGCTCGAAGCAGACCTCGGCCCATGTGACTTCGTTCGCCGAGGTAGATGTGACCAATCTGGTGCAGGTGCGCGCGCGCAACAAAGATCGTTTCGAGCAGCGTGAGGGCGTGCGGCTGACCTATCTGCCGTTCTTTGTACAGGCGGTCGTAGAAGCGCTTAAGGAACATCCATGGCTGAATGCTTCGGTTGAAGGCACACGTATTGTTGTCAAAAAAGACTTCCACATTGGTATCGCTGTGGCGCTGGGCACGACCGGACTGGTCGTGCCGGTTATTCGGGATGCCGGACAGAAAAACCTGGTCGGGTTGGCTCGAACCATTGCCGACCTGGTACAGCGCGCTCGTAGTAAGCAGCTACAACCCGATGAGCTACAGGGGGGTACCTTTACGATCACGAACGTTGGCTCGCTGGGCTCTCTGATGGGGACGCCCATTATTAACCAGCCGCAGGTGGCGATTCTGGCCACTGGAGCTATCAAAAAGCGCCCGGTGGTGATTGAACATCCGGAGCTTGGCGATGTGATTGCAATCCGGCACATGATGTATCTCTCGCTGTCGTACGACCATCGGATTATTGATGGGGCCATGGCGGCTTCCTTCCTGCGCAAGCTGACCGAAGTACTCGAGTCCATTGATCCCCACATGGAATTGTAAGCAGCCACTTGTTAACGGATCATTACATTTGGGCAGGGTGGATTTCGCGTGTTCCGGCGTTAGCTTCCCGGAGTTAAGTACCGCGCGGGATTTCCGGATGTATGGAACACGCTGTTGGCTGGAGGCTACTGCTACAGCATTTGCCGGTGGCAGCCGCGGTGGTTGATGCGGCGCTGTGCTACCGGGCGGTCAATCCGCAGTGGTGCCGGACATTTGCCCTTTCGGCCGACGAGGTTATAGGACAGTCCCATCTGACTTTTTTTGAGGACGAAGAGGAGTACTGGCAGCAAACCATCCGGCAGGTGCTGGAGGGAGCGACCGTGGTAGGCGCAGAAGCCGGATTGCGACGTCGTGGAGGTCCGGCTTTCTGGGTGCGCTGGTGGGCGCAGACCTGTGTACTGGAAGAACAAAGAGGGGTGATCCTGGTGTTTGAGGATCAAACCGAGCGGCATCGGACCTGTGAAGCCCTGGAGGCTTCCCAACGGCTTTTGACCCGTATTCTATCCTGTTCGCTGGAAGGCATCATGGTATTGCGTCCGGTGTATCATCCGGACGGTGAGATCGTCGACTTTGTATGGCTCCTGGCCAATCCACGCGCCCACGCGCTGCTTCAACAACAGGAGTTAACCCATCGGCGGCTACGCGAGACCCTCCCGGAGCAGACCCTGTGTGGCTTTTTTGAGGCCTGTGTGCGGGTTATGCAGCGGGGAACCCCGCTGCAGCAAACTTTCCGCTTTCGGCAAGAAGCCCGTTCTATCTGGCTGGAAATGACCGCGACCCGGTTGGACGAAGGAGTGGCTGTGATCTTTCGAGATGTGACGGAAGCGCGAGAAGCCGAAGCCCAGCTTCGAGAGCGAGAGCGTCTGTTTCGGCTGCTGGCGGAGAATATGACCGACCTGGTAGCCCTGCATGCTCCCGATGGGCGCTTCGTGTACGTCAGTCCTTCCGCAGGGCGCATTGTCGGATACGCACCCGAAGAATTGATCGGGCAACAGCCCGAAGCTTTCTGGCATCCTGAAGATCGCAACCGGCTACAATCCCTGGTCCAGCAGGTGGGTACCGGCACGCATCCGGGGACCTTGGTCTATCGTTTTCGTCACAAGCAGGGGTCCTATCGGTGGCTGGAGACGCATGTACGCGCCATTCGAGACGAGGCCGGCCAGGTAGTACAACTGCAGAGCAGCTCACGCGATGTAACCGATCGGGTGCAAGCCGAACAGGCTCTGGCCCGTTCCAACGAGACGCTTCAGCAGCGGAATCGTGAATTGCAGGAATTTGCCTATATGGCGTCGCATGACCTGCAAGAACCGCTGCGGAAGATACGTGCCTTTGCCGAGCTGCTCAAGGAAGAGTATGCTCCCCTGCTGGATGATGAGGGACGCTACTACCTGGATCGCATGCAGGATGCTGCCACGCGCATGTCTCGCCTGATCGAGGATCTGCTGACGTTCTCGCGGGTCACGACGCAGGGACGGCCGTTTGAGCGGGTCGATCTGCACGCCATCCTGCAGCAGGTGCTGGCCGACCTGGAGGTGCGCATTGCAGAAACGGGCGCACAGGTGCATGTTGAGGGCCACTGGCCCGTGGTAGAAGCCGATGCCACTCAGATGCGGCAACTCCTGCAGAACCTGATCGGGAATGCGCTCAAGTTCCATCATCCCGACCGTCCGCCCGAGGTCTGGCTTCGAGCAAGTCTGGAAGGCGAAGATGCAGAAACCTCATGTATCATTGAGGTACAAGACAACGGGATTGGTTTTGATGAGAAATACCTGGATCGTATCTTCTCTCCATTCCAGCGGCTGCATGGACGGGGGCGCTATGCGGGCACCGGGATGGGGCTGGCTATCTGTCGCCGCATTGTCGAGCGGCACCACGGACAGCTTACGGCCCGCAGCCAACCCGGGGCGGGGGCTACGTTTATCGTCCGGCTGCCTCTGACGCAACCACCGGGTGCTGTTTTTCCGCCATCTTCGACGATCCACGCATGAGCGCTACGGAATCTGTCGTTATCCTGCTGGCTGATGACGATCCCGACGATCGTCTGTTGACCATCCGGGCCCTCAAACGAAGTCGCCTGCGGAATGAGATTTATACCGTGGAGGATGGCGAAGAGCTTATGGACTACCTCTATCGGCGCGGGCCCTATGCCGATCCAGTGCGCTCGCCCCGTCCGGGGTTGATTTTGCTGGACCTGAACATGCCCCGCAAGGATGGCCGGGAGGCTTTGCGGGACATCAAGTCTGATCCAGCGCTCCGGCGTATTCCTGTGATTGTATTGACCACGTCGAATGCCGAAGCCGATATTCTGCGCAGCTACGATCTGGGTGTGAACGCCTTCATTACCAAACCAGTCACTTTCGATGGACTGGTGCGCGCGCTGCAGGTACTGGGCGACTTTTGGTTTGAGATTGTGCGACTTCCTTCCGTGGATTAACGCTGATGAGGACCAAGCCCCTGGACATTCTGCTGGTTGAGGACGATGAAGAGGATTATCATATCGTTCGTCGGCTTCTGAGCCGGGCCACTACGATCCAATGTACACTCCACTGGCGGGCCAGTTATGAGGATGGTTTGGCGGCGTTGCGGATGCAGCCGTTCGATGTGTGTCTGGTGGACTACCGGCTGGGAGCGCACGACGGTCTGTCGTTGTTGCGGACGATTCGGAGCGAAGGGATTACGCTGCCTATCATTTTACTGACCGGCCAGGGAGATCTCCAGGTGGATCTGGAGGCGATGGCGGCCGGCGCCTGGGATTATCTGATCAAAGGACAGATCGATACCCCCCAGTTGGAGCGCACCATCCGCTATGCGGTAGAACGTCACCGGGCCGAAGAGCGCATCCGGGAACAGGCTGCCCTTCTGGATGCAGCCCGCGATGTGATTATGGCCGTCGATCTGGAGGGACGGATTACCTACTGGAACCGAAGTGCCGAGCAACTTACTGGAAAGAAAGCAACGGCAGTACAGGGACGACCGGTCTGGGAGGTACTGGATGGCCTGGATCGGGCGTTGCTCCAGGAAGCTTTTCGCGCAGTGCAGGCCGAAGGTGTCTGGCATGGAACCCTCCGGTTGCATAAGCACGATGGTGAAGAGCGCCTGCTGGAAAGCCGCTGTACGCTGGTGCGCGATGCATACGGTCAGCCTCGTTCCGTTCTGATGATCAGTACGGATGTGACGGAGCGGCGCCAGCTCGAACAACAGTTTCTGCGGGCGCAGCGCATGGAAAGCATCGGTCGGCTGGTCAGCGGAATGGCCCACGACCTCAACAATCTGTTTGTGCCCATTCTGCTGGGCGTGCGTATGCTGTCTCAGGACACGCTGGATCCCGAAAGACGTGCGCGTGCACTGGGCATGATCCAACGCAGCGCTGAGCGCGGAGCTGATCTGGTACGTCAGGTGCTGGCTTTTGCCCGGGGTATGGAAGGGGAGCGGGCGCTGCTGGACGTGCGCACCATCGTGCAGGAAGTGGCGCATCTCCTGCAGGAGACCTTTCCCAGCACCATTCGCATCGAAACACAGGTGGATGAGGCGCTGTGGTCAGTGCAGGGAGATGCCACGCAGCTACAACAGGTTCTCATGAACCTGTGCGTCAATGCACGGGATGCCATGCCTGAGGGGGGACACCTGCTGCTCGCGGCTGAGAATGTCAGGGTAGACGAACCCTATGCCCGTCGGGTGCTGGAGGCGCGGCCAGGCCCATACGTTCGCCTCACGGTCAGTGATACAGGCACAGGCATTCCGCATGATATTCTCGACAAAATCTTTGAGCCTTTCTTTACAACGAAGCCGGTGGGCAAAGGGTCGGGACTGGGGCTTTCTACTGTGTACAGCATTGTGCGCAGCCACGGCGGCTTTATCAACGTGTATAGCGAGCCCGGGCAGGGTACCACGTTTCGGGTGTATTTGCCAGCTGCCCCTGAAGTTGAAGCCACGGTAGCTAAGGCGGAGACGCCGACCTATCGGGGAGCTGGCGAGGGCATACTGCTGGTCGATGACGAGCCTTTTGTGCTGGAATCGGCTCGTGAAGTTCTGGAACAACTGGGCTATCGGGTTTATCCCGCCACACAGGGGCAAGAGGCACTGGATCAACTGGAAGCTCACGCTGCTGATATTCGTGCGGTTATTACTGATCTGGTGATGCCTGAAATGGATGGCCTGGCGCTGATCCGGGCGATCCGAGAGCGATGGCCGGAACTCCCTGTGGTAGCATCCAGTGGGTTGCACGGGGGCCGTGCCGAAGCTGCACGGCAGGCCGGGGCACACGCTTTTCTGCATAAGCCCTATACGGCTGAGAAACTGGCTGCTGTCCTGCACCAGGTACTCCGCAGCCAGAGGCGCTAACATAAAAAAAAACGGCCTGCTCCAGCGAGCAGGCCGCCGTTGGCCATGACGAAGGAGGCCGCACTATGCGTCGTTTCCCTTCTCCTTGTCGTCAGAGGCCTGACCGTCCGTAGACGGGAAAAAGCCGCGTCGCGGTGTCAAGACGTTGTCCACCAATCCGTATTCCTTGGCTTCGAGTGCGCTGAGCCAGAAATCTCGGTCGACGTCCTGAGCAATGCGCTCTTTGGGTTGCCCTGTATGAAAAGCCAGGATGTCGTTCAAACGCTCCCGCATTTTGAGGATTTCGCGGGCGTGAATTTCAATGTCAGTCGCCTGGCCTTGCACCCCGCTCATCCAGGGCTGGTGAATCATAATGCGGGAGTTGGGAAGGGCTGCGCGTTTGCCTTTAACACCGGCGGCCAGCAGCACAGCACCCATTGAGGCGGCCAGGCCTACGCAGATGGTGGCCACCGGCGGGGCGACATATTGCATCGTGTCGTATACCGCCAGGCCGCTATCGATGGAGCCACCCGGAGAATTGATATAAATGTTGATGTCACGCTCAGCGTCTTCACTGGCCAGCCAGAGTAGCTGGGCTACAACCAGGTTGGCGATCTGGTCGTTAATCGGCGTGCCGATGATGACGATGCGCTCTTTCAGCAGGCGACTGAAGATGTCATAAGCGCGTTCCCCGCGCGTGGTCTGCTCGATCACAATGGGGACCAACGCGCCGACCGGATACTGTTGGAATGGCCCGCTGTAAATCCCGGAAGGGAGCGTCAGATGCTGCGAGAACTTCAGAAAATCCTCTACAAGTCTACGGTCGGACATTGCTGTCTGGTCTCTGGTCAGGTTAGCAGGACTTGGACAGGCATTCGCTCCTACCGAACGTCTCCCTCAGGGTTCCGAGCTTCGGTATCTTCCTGGCGGGCTTGCAGGCGTTCAAGGTAAGCCGCCCGGTCCAGGTTTTCGAGCTGAAATTTCGTCTGGAGCGTATCGAACACCTTCTGGGTCAGCAACCGCCGTCGCAGCTGGTTCATCAGCTCGGGAACCGACTCATAAAACTGGCGCAGCTGCTCTGCACTCAACCTGCCATCTGCGTCGGCCTGCGTTTCGAAGAAAGCCTGCACTTCTTCGTCGGTTACTTCCAGGCCGAAGGTTTCTACTACTTTGTCAAAGATAAACATCCAGCGGGCCTGTTGCTCAGCCAGGGCGCGATTGGCATGTCGAAAGGCTGTCTCGTCGAAGTCCGCAGGAAGCTGGCCGTTGTTGCGCCGGCGCACATCTTCGACGAACTCGTCCAGCACCATTTCCACAGCAGATTCCGGCACCGGAATTGGATGCAGGGCCAGCAACCGGTTCATGATTTCCTGTTCCAGCAGCTCCCGAGACTCCCGGTTCCATCGCTCCTGCAATTCTTTGCGAACCAGTTCGCGTAGGCCGGCTTCGTCGGAGGCCTGGCCGCGCGTGATTTTCTGGATAAAGTCGGCATCCAGGGCCGGTAGCTCGCGCCGTTTGGTCTCTCGGACATGTATCTCGTAGCGGTGCGTATGGACAGGCTCGCCGGAAGCTTCGTCGCCATGCGGCAGGTCGACGCGCACCGTCTCGCCTGCCTTTTTGCCCAGCAGGGCCTGACGGATTTCCTCACGGAGTCGGGGATCATCCAGGAAAAACGAGACGCCTTCTTCCTTTTCGCCGATGATGGGTGTGCCTGTGGCTTCATCCAGACGCTGCAGATCGACAACGGCGTAATCTTCAGCACCCAGGGGTGTGTCGGACGGTAGATCGACCAGCTCGGCCTGTTCTTTTTGCAGGCGTCGAATGGTTTCTTCGACCTCCTCTTCGGTAACCTGGTGGACCAAGTGGGGGATGGTCTCCTGGTCGAGGGGCTTCAGTTCAAACTCGGGGCGTACACCGAAGCGGAGCACCGCATGCAAATCGGTGTCCGGCTTGTAATCCAGACGGAGCAGGCGGGGACGGCCGATCACCTTGTAGGTGCCGGGTTTGAGCACAACCGCTTCAAGCGCTTCGCGCACCTTACGTTCAGCCAATTCCAGCGCTACTTCATCGCCATAGAGCTTTTTAATGAGGGACAGTGGCGCTTTACCGGGACGGAATCCTTTGAGTTGAACGCGTCCGCGCAGCTGACGCAGTATCTGGTCCAGTTCGGGTTGCAACGCTTCGGCAGGAACGTGGATGGTCAGTTCGTATTCTACCGGACTGATCTCTTTGATTTCGGTTTGCATGCTGGAAAACGTTGACGATACCTGAGATCTTCGCTACGAAAAAACCGCCGACCCGAAGCTGGCCCGGCGATCGGCTCCCTTTAAATCAGGGGCATGATCTCGGGTTCCAGCTCAGAAATCAAGACCTACCGAGAAGTAGAAGCGCCGTTTGAGAAAGCGCCGGCCATCGAACGGCCAGGCGAAATCAAACCGGAAGGGAAAACCCAGCATAATGGTACGCAGGCCCAACCCGCTGGCTATCCGTACGTCGTCGAGCACCTGCACGCCGCTTTCGTTTTTACGGAACAGGTTCAGGCGACGGTTAGAGGGACTGCCCCATACAGCACCTACGTCCAGAAAGGCCGTGCCCTGCAGGTTATAAAGCGGCAGTAAGGGGAGCGGACCGGGTAACAGGGCAGCAATAAGCGGAAAGCGAAATTCGGCATTGAACAATCCGAAATAGGGCCCCTTAAGGGTATTGATATGGGTGGCGCGCAGGGGGAGCACCGGCGTGGCAAAGACGAAGTCGGTCAGGTCCTCTATCGGAAAGCTGGCAAAGCGTCGATTGATCCAGTTTTCCACGCCGGCCGAATAGAAAAGCTGTGGGTTTGGGCCAAACGAAGCGCCGCCGGCCAGGCGGAAGGCAAAGCGATAGAGCCCGCGTCCGAAGGCTGTGTACGTGCGCAGATCGGCCAGCAGGGTCACAAAGCGGATCTGACGACCATATAGCAAATTGCCCGGGCTACCGGCAAGCTGGACAGCTAAGCGGTGACCGCCAACGGGTGCCAGTAAACCCGGCACGCTTACGTCACGGGTATAGGTGATCGACGGATAGATAAGCGTACGGGTGATCGGGGGTTGCGTCAGGTTTCCGATGTCGGTCCGATTAACGCCCATGTAGGATAGACCAAAGTCGAAGCGCTCGAATTTATTGAGCGGATAGCTGGCCCCCAGGTTCACGCCATAGTGGCGGTAGCGATAGAGCGTGCGCAGGGTATAGTCCGGAAGGAGCCGGGCCACGTGATAGACGGCGATTGTCCAGTCGGTCCGCCGGGGCAGGTAGCTGTAGGCAATGAGGTAATCGGAATTGCGCAGGTCGACCAGCAGGTTAGTGGCGGCCCAGATGCGGTGGTTGCCCAGCATATCGCTGAACATCATCTGCGTAACGCTCTGAACGCCGTAGAGCATATCGTAGCCGGCTGTGCCATAGACCAGATCGGGCGTGAAGTACAGGCGATAGCGGCGGGGGCGATAGCGGCCGTTTTCGTCCATATTATGGCGGGGGGCGAAAGGGTCGGAGGTATAGGAGGAGGTAGCAGGGGTAGGACGGGCTTCCTCAAAGGCCGAGCTAAATACATAATTGCGAAAGTCCACCCGTAGCGTGCCGTAACGCGTAGAATCGGATTGTTCAGCGGAACGGTCTGTGCCGATGATGCCGGTTGCTGTGGTAGTGGTAAGCAGGGGGGTGACCGCGTGCAGGGGCCGGGAGGCATCGCGCAGGAAGGGGTTACGCTGTCGCAGCGCCTCCGAGGCCAGCGCCAGGGCCGGGGCAGGTCGTGACGTTCGACGTAGACGTCGCTGGGCCCAGACAGTGGGAGGCAATGTGTCGGAGGCCAGGCGGCGAGCAAAGGGATTTTTGATCAGATAGATAGAGGGCACACCATCCCGCAGGCTGACTACGGCCGCTTTGTGCCCGTCGGCGGAGAGGGAAACCTGCTGGATGCCCATCACCACG
The DNA here is from genome assembly GCA_030950375.1 of Rhodothermus sp. Classification (GTDB taxonomy): domain Bacteria; phylum Bacteroidota; class Rhodothermia; order Rhodothermales; family Rhodothermaceae; genus Rhodothermus. The sequence goes on from JAUZRN010000002.1 coordinate 9,551, forward strand.
TTAGTCAGCGGCCGTTCGGTGCCGGTGCGCAGGTTCTTTTCGTACAGGTTGGGAATGCCATTGCGGTCTGAAATAAACAGAAGGCGATCGGGATCGCTTCCGAAACGGCCGCTACGGTCGTCCCAGGGCTCGGTGGTTGTCAGCCGTTCGATACGCACTGGATCAAGATAAAGCAGATAGAGGTCGTAGCCGCGGGTCAGATGAGGGGGCAGATCGAAGGTGCCGGCACGATAGCGACCCGGCTCCACATAGTCGCCTCGGTCGCTGTGGAATACAAGGGCCTGACCATCGGGCCGCCAGGACGGTTCGTGATCGCTAAAGACATCGCTGGTGTAGTTGATCGTCTCTCCAGTGCGTAGATCCAGCACGTAGATATCGCTCTGCGCCTGTTGGGTACCAGCGAAAGCAATCCGACGGCCGTCTGGACTCCAGGACAGCGACAGGATCTGCTCAACGCCCGGAATGCGGTAACGGACGTGGGCACCGGTCTCGACATTGATTACTGCGATGACATCGGTAGGACCGCTCTTGACGGCCAGTGCCAGAAAGCGACCATCCGGGCTCCAGGTAAGGCCGGGCGTCAAAATACGCAGGCTCTCAAAATCGGGACTGGTCTGGCCCGCTACCAGCCGACGGAGGATTTTGCCATCATTGGCATTGGCCAGGTATACATCGAACAGTCCGTGACGGTTGGTGATGAAAGCAATACGGTCGCCCTGAGGCGAAAGAGCAGGACTCGTGTTGTAGGAACCTGCGTTGCGGGCCGTCAGCAGGGGACGGCCAATGTCGTCAAGTGGCTCACGGGCTGTTAGCTCCGGATAGTAAATTTCACGCAACGCTTTATGCCAGCGCTCCGATAGCTCCCGCAGTGACAATCCTGTTGCCTGCCGGATGCCTGCCTCGACCGAGTGGGTCAGGCGCACCCGCTGGAGAATCTCGGCAATTTTTTCCCGGCCGTACTGCTCGGCGATGTAATCCCAGACGCTCTGACCGCCCCGGTAAGCAAAGTAGCCCGAAAGGTAAGGGATCGGTGCGAGGTGATCGTTTAAAATAGCCTCCCGGACGTACATGTCGGCGTTTGTATCCCATCCCAGCGCAGCATATTCAGCCAGGCCTTCATTGAACCAGAGCGGCAGCACCAGTTGCAGGTTGTTCTGGAGTATCGATTGGAGCGAACCGCCGTAGAACATGTCATTCAGTATAGCATGGACCAGTTCGTGGTGAATTACCCGGCGGTAGTCCCGGTAATCGCCCATGAAAGGGACAGCGATGCGATTCTTGTAGAGTTCGGTGACGCCCCCGATACCTTCGCTGTAGTCCGGCAGATCTACGGCATTGGTGACCGTGAAGTCATGATGGCTCTGATAGACCAGGATGGGAATACGGTCGGAAATCTCGTATTGAAACAGCGCTACCAGCTGTCGGTAAGCTGCCTCGGCCACTTCCGCTGTGAAGCTGGCCAGCTCGTATCCGCCTTCGTAGTAGTAGATGTCGAAATGTTGTGACTGGATGTAGTACCAGGTAGGGGTCCGGTAATGCACCTTGTTTTTGCCAAAGCGAAAGTACTGAGCCTGGGCGGCCGGTACGGCCGAAACGAGCAGCAGCAACCCCACAAAGTATCTGCGCCGCATGACAGCCAGAAGGGTGGTGGGAACCCTTCGGATTGTAGGCAGGCCCGATCGTTAAGTTCCGTTGAACCGCTCAGGCACGGATCCACCGCAGCAGCTCACGCAACGAGGGTTTTTGGCCATAAGAGAGAATGCCAATACGGTAGATGCGTGCGCTAAGCCAGATAGCGCCCAGAAAGCCAGCCACCAGCAGCAGATAGGCGAATACGGCTTCCCAGAAAGTGGCGCTGCCGATGGCAATGCGCACGATCATCAAGATGGGTGAAAAAAATGGCACCAGCGACAGTCCGATCGACAGCGGAGCGTCTGGGCGCTCAATCACATAGGTGATAAACAGAATAGGAATCACAATCAACAGCATGAGCGGTAGCATCAGACTCTGCGCATCCTGCTGCTGTTCGACGGCCGACCCGACGGCCGCAAACAGGCTGGCATACAGCAGATAGCCTCCCAGGAAAAACAATATGAACCAGAAAATCAGCGCTGGATCAACGGATGGGAGGGGGATGTTGGCTGCCTGAAGCAGGTCACGGGTGGAGGCACTGGCCGGCAGATTGAGCTGCTGTGGATCGATAAAGTGGGCAATGATGGGACCAGCCGCTGTAGCGCCTACCATAAGCAACAGACCCCAGAGGGCAAATTGCACGAGCCCCATTGCGCCAATGCCTAACACTTTGCCCATCAGAAGTTGAAACGGCCGTACTGAGGAAACGATCAGTTCAACCACCCGGCTGGCTTTCTCTTCGATGACCCCCTGCATCACCAGGCTTCCGTAGGCCAGCGTGGCCCCGTAGATAATGAACCCCATGAGATAGCCAATGATGGAGAAAAATATGGTACCATCCGCTTCGGTGCCGGTCTCCAGCAACCGATACTGGCGCAAGGACACTTCGGCCCGAAGCGCGGCCAGCAGTTCAGGGGGGACTTGTAATCGTTCCAGCCGGACCTCCCGAACGGCCCGGTTGATCAGGCGTTCGAGTTGGCCCTGAAAGCTCAGGCCCGGACTTTTTTCGACGTAGAGTTCGGCCGTCGCATGGCCCTCAATCAGGCCGGCTGGCAGGATCAGATAGCCATCGTAGCGTCCCTGGCGGATCGCCGTTCGCAGTGAATCGACCGGTAACGTCACGGCTTCCAGGCGGAGCGTAGCCGGAGCGTATGCCTGCAGGCGGGGCAGCAGGATACCGGTAGCATCGACCACGGCCAGGTGACGGCTGTTATCCCGACTGCCCAGATAGCCGATCAAAGCGGGCAACAACGCCAGCGACAGCATAATGATGGGCGCCAGCAACGTGGTCAGCAAAAACATGCGCGTGCGCACGCGCCGGAGAAATTCACTTTGCAGAATAATCCAGACTTTATCCATGGGACGTTTCGGTCGATGCGGTCTGGGCACGGACTACCTGTTTGAAGATCTCGCTCAGCGGCGGTTCGGTCACCTCGAATCGGTACAGCTCGCGCACATGGGGCAGAGCAGCTTCGAGCACTCGTCGGGGCGGTGTGCCATTGCAGAGTACCAGCTCAACGCGATGATTCGTACGACTGAGCAAACGAACGGCCCCTTGCGCTATCAGCGGCTCAAGAAAAGCGCTCTCTCCATCAAACTCCAAAACGACCGTATTGCGGCCAAATCGTTGTTTGATTTCTCGTAGGGAACCGGCCAGCAGAATGCGTCCCCGGGCAATCAGACAGATGTCGTCGCAGAGCTGCTCGACCTGTTCCATGCGATGCGACGCGAATAGAATGATGCGGCCGGCTTCCTTGAGCTCCAGCACAATGTCTTTCAGCAGCTCCGCATTGAGCGGATCCAGGCCACTGAACGGTTCGTCCAGGATGAGTAGACGGGGCTGGTGTTGAATGGCGGCTATGAACTGCAGCTTTTGCTGCATGCCCTTTGAGAGAGCTTCCGTCTTATGGTGGCGCCAGCGTGCCAGGTCCAGGCGTTCCAGCCAGGTACGGGCACGCCGTCGGGCTTCTCCAAGGGAAAGCCCTTTAAGGCGTCCAAAGTATACGAGCTGTTCTTCTACGCGCAGCTTTCGGTAAAGGCCCCGTTCTTCGGGCAGATAGCCCATAAGCGCCTGACTCCAGGGGCCAACAGGCCGTCCTTCAAAGAGGATGCGACCGGTATCAGGCAGCAGGATAGCAGCAATCATGCGAATGGTAGTGGTCTTGCCGGCGCCGTTGGGGCCCAGCAATCCCAGAATGCGTCCAGGTGTGGCCGTGAACGACGCCTTATCGACCGCCACGGTGGCCCCATAGCGCTTTGTAACCTGATCGACAACGAGCATGGGTGGAGCGGCTGGGTCTAAGCAGACGGTGCATTCTACGAAGGCACTTCCGAAAAGATACAGGAGCGGGGCCGTGCCTACAACAGCGGTAGCGTAGAGGGGGGAATAGGGATCAAGTATTCCTCAGCAAGCACATCTTCGTGGACGCCCAGGAGGCCGGTACCGCGAAAATCGACGGCCACATACGAGCCGACCACCTGCTTGACTTCGCCGATACCATAATAAAGGGGCATCGGACCATAGTACACCAGTTGCCCTTCCTTCAGCTCCTTTTTCTGGCGGGCCCGTCGATGATAAGCTGGCACAACGGGTAACAACTCCAGGCGATAAGGACTGGCACGCCGTCGATTTTGCGCAGGTTCGCGTATTGGTTTCTGGTTCATAGCTCCGTAATATGGGCTATGTCCTGTCAACGTTCAACGCCATGTAGAAGGCCGGGTTCGTAGAAACCCGTTTGCACAATTTTCTGTTAACATAGATGTATTTCAGGAGTGGATGTTGTAACTTTGCCAGGCATCTTCCCCTTCTGCCTTGCAGGGTTTGTTGAACCCGGCCTCACCATGTGTCAGCTTAAGCCATTAAGAGAGCGATGACCTACTATCGTGAAAAGATGATCGACCGTCAGGTCGGGCGTAATGCGGAGTTGTTTGCGCAGGCCATTGCCCGACTGGAGTCTCCAGAAAAGCGCTATCCGTATCTGCGCATTCTGGTGAGTTTGATTGAGCAGGCGCACCCTGAGTGGAATCAGGCTCCCCACAAGGACCGCCAGATCGCCCAGCTGGTCTATCTGATGAGTAAAGGCCAGCTTGATATGGACGAAGTGGCCGAAGTCGTGCGTGTTCGGGATGAGGAACGTGGCTATTTCTATGATAGTGAGCGGGCGCGTTAGCGCTTACTCCAGGCGTTCTGGGTGTTCCCGAAGGAAACGGGCCCAGCTGGTATAGCGTGGGGTGGTGTGTAGACGGGTCCGATGTTGCCAGTGACATACGGCCACGGCCAGCGCGTCGGAAGCGTCGAGTGCCAGACGGGCGCTTTCGGCAGGCAGCTCGAGGAGGGCTTGCACCATGAATCGCACCTGTTCCTTGGTCGCGTTGCCCCGGCCTGTAAGCGCCTTTTTGATCTCTTTGGGTGTATATTCGACGGTTGGAATCTGACGGGTCAGGACAGCCAGCATAGCGGCTGCCTGCGCGCGTCCCAGTTTCAGCATGGATTGGGGATTGCGGCCGTAAACCGGCATCTCCAGCGCGCACTCGTCGGGCGCATAGCGTTCCACCACAGCTCCGATCTGCTCGAATAGCTGGAGCAGACGGAGCGGATGCGCCATCTGCCCGTCCAGATGAATCACATCGACGGCCAGCACGCGCGCTTGCTCACCGGAGACAGCCAGCACGCCATAGCCGGTGTGGCGCGATCCCGGGTCGATGCCCAGGATGACCAGGGCGTTTGCATGTTCAGGAGATGGCGGCAAGGGTCGCCTCGTCGAAGTTGAGGGTTGTGTAGACGTTCTGCACGTCCTGATGCGCCTCGAGTGCTTCCAGCAGGGCCACGACCTTTTTGGCCGTTTCAGGCGGCAACGTCACGGTTGTGGTGGGAATGCGCTGCAGGCCAGCTTCTACGGGTTCAATTCCAGCTTTGCGCAAAGCCTCCAGCACTTCGGAAAACGCTTCGACCGACGTAGTAACAACAAAGGTGTCTTCGTCGCGCGTAAGGTCTTCCGCACCAGCCTCGGCTACCAGTTCGAACAGCGCCAGCTCGTCGCGCCCTTCGGCTGCAATCTCGATGACGCCTTTGCGCTCAAAGAGATAGGCAACCGAGCCGGGTTGTCCCAGGCTCCCGCCTGCCTTGGTAAACAGATGACGGATTTCAGAGACGGTCCGGTTGGTGTTATCGGTCAGCGCTTCGATAAAGACTGCCACACCGCCGGGTGCGTAGCCTTCGTACGTCACCTCCACATAGTCTTCGCCCTGAATTTCCCCGGTGCCGCGCTTAATGGCGCGTTCAATGTTTTCTTTGGGCATGTTTTCGGCTTTAGCCCGCTCGATGGCCTGTGCCAGGCGGGGGTTTGCTTCAGGATCGCCGCCACCCTCGCGGGCCGCCACAATGATGTCGCGTGACAGGCGTGCCCAGATTTTTGACTTCCGGGCATCGACAACCGCTTTTTGCCGCTTGACCTTCGACCATTTATTATGTCCGGCCATTGCTGCTGCGTACCGCTTGGTTGGACACCAAGCGAAAAACGCAAGGCAGGCGCTTGTGGGTTCCCATACGTGCCTCCAGGAGCCGGTTGCTTACGCATCAACGGCAAGTCCCCAGCAGTAAGGCGACAGGAGGAATGCGCTTAGCTACAAATACTTGCATAGCTGACCTTTGCAAAAAAGCCACGGTGTCCTCTCAGAGGGGTGGCAGAAGCGAACAGAAATTCCGATCTTTAAAGATACGATGTGTTAGCGCTTTCATCTACGAATATACGCTGCCATGCCTTCGTTTCAGTTCGCCTGGCTTGATCTGGCTGCTGTCGGCCTCTACGTGGTCTTCATCGTATGGCTGGGGCTATACCTGGCCCGCCGTATGGAAACGGCCGATGACTATTTTCTGGCAGGGCGTTCGCTCACCTGGTGGCTGATAGGCTTTTCACTGTTTGCCTCAAATGTGTCGTCCAGCACATTGCTCGGGCTGGCATCAAGCGCTTACGGCAGTGGCATCTCGGTTTACAACTATGAGTGGATGGCTACGCTGGTGTTGATCTTTTTTGTGATTTTTATTCTGCCGTTCTACTTACGTACGCGCATCTACACCATTCCAGAGTTTCTGGAGCGGCGTTTTGACGGACGCGCACGCATGTACTTCTCCGGGCTGCTCATTGTGCTCAACATCATGGTCGATACGGCCGGTGCGTTGTATGCGGGCGCGCTGGTGGTGCAGATTCTTTACCCGGAGGTGCCCATATGGCTGGCAGTTGGCCTGCTCGGGCTTCTGGCCGGGCTCTACACGGTAGCGGGAGGCCTGAAGGCCGTCATCTACACCGATGCCGTGCAGGCGGTGCTGCTATTGCTGGGGGCTGTGCTGGTAGCTGTGCTCTCGTTCAAGGCGGTAGGTTCCTGGGAAGTGGTAACGGCACAGATTCCACCAGGCGATCTGAGCATCATTCGGCCAGCCAACGATCCCGTACTGCCCTGGCCGGGACTGGTAACAGGCGTTTTTCTGCTGGGTTTCTATTTCTGGTGTACGAATCAGTTCATGGTACAGCGTGTGCTGGGCGCTCGCGACCTGAACCAGGGACGCTGGGGCTCTCTTTTCGCCGGGTTGTTGAAGCTGCCGGTTCTGTTCATCATGGTGATGCCGGGCATCTTTGCCCGCATTCTCTATCCGCCTGAGCAGTATCCAATGCTGGCGGCCAACACCGACCTGGTGTTCCCGACGCTCCTGTTCGATCTGTTGCCTGTAGGTATTCGCGGACTGGTGATTACGGCACTGGTGGCCGCTATTATGTCGAGCGTTGATTCAACCCTGAACTCGGCCTCGACGCTGGTTACCATGGACTTTATTCGCAAACTGCGGCGCACGCGGAACAATCACGAACTGGTAGGGGCCGGACGCTGGGTAACGGCGGGCTTCATGGGGTTGGCCATTCTCTGGGCCCCACAGATCGTGCGCTTTCCGAACCTGTGGACCTATCTGCAGGCTATGCTGGCTTACCTGGCGCCGCCAGTTGTTGCCTGCTTTCTGGTGGGTATTTTCTGGAAACGGGCCACGCGCAGCAGCGCCTTTGCTGGTCTTGTGGTAGGGCATCTGGCCGCCGCCGTCTTTCTGGTGTTGAACCTGACAGATCGGCTCATTGTGCAGACTGGGCCACTTTCGCCGGAGCAGCAGGCACTGGTAGCTGCCGGTGTGCCCGTCCTGCACTTTCTCTATCTGCCCCCCATTCTGTTGATTATCAGTGTGATCGCAATGGTGGTGACCAGCCTGTTACAACCACCACCGGCGCCAGAAGAAGTAGAAGGGGTCACCTGGTCTCCAGAGTTCTTCCGACAGGAGTCCCGCGAACTGATCGGCTTACCCTGGTACAAGAACTACCGCATACAGGCCCTGGGGTTGCTCGGGCTCATCGTGTGGATTCTGATCTGGTTTCGCTGAACGGTAGCTGAATTTTGGCCGAAGTTAACAGATCCACACGCGCTGATTGTGTAACATGGGGCCAAATTGTCTCTGGTACCGGAGCGCACCCTGCAAAAGCGTATGCGTTATCTACTAAGCCTGAGTCTGCTGCTCCTTCCTGCAACGCTCCTGGCACAGGGCAGAATCAGTGGGTTGGCTTTCGGAGATTTTTATTATATCGCCGGACATCACGACAGCGCCCTGAGGGGGCAGAACGGCTTCTGGATTCGCCGTATCTATTTTACCTACGATCAGGATCTGGCCGACGATTTCGCACTGCGATTGCGGTTGGAAATGGCACATCCGGGCAACTTCACGGCCGGTAATGCGGTGCCTTTTGTCAAGGATGCGTATTTGAAGTGGAAGCTGGGCGATCGGCATGAGCTGTATCTGGGGATTTCGCCGTCGGCACTGTTTAACCTGGTCGAGTCCGTCTGGGGCTATCGGCCTGTTGAAAAGGCGCCGGCAGATCTGCAGAAGCTGGGCTCTTCACGGGAGTTCGGTATAACACTACGCGGCCGGCTGACCGATGATGGAACGGTACGGTATCATGCCACTTTTGGTAATGGAGAGGGAACAAAATCGGAAGGATACCGGGGCAAAAGAGCCGGGCTGGCCCTGCAATTCTTTCCGGCGGAACCTTTGGTGCTGGAGGCCTATGCCGATTATGCTCGTACCGACGCTGGTGAGGTGCTGACCACCTGGCATGGTCTGGGGGCCTACCGGATCGAGACCTTCCGAATAGGGCTGATTTACGAAGCGCAGCATGTACAGATGGCGGAAGGGCGCGACCGTGTGTTACGTTATGTATCAGGTTTCGTGGTCGCACGGGTTGGCAGGAAGGTGAAACTTTTCGGCCGGGCCGACCGGTTACTGGATCCCAATCCAAAAGGGGCATCGATCGCTTATCTTCCGCTGGCCCCTACTTCGAGGGCTACGCTCTGGATTGCCGGGCTGGATGTAGGCATGAATGACTACGTGCACTTCATGCCAAACGTCGAGCTGGTTACATACGACGCAGATACGCTGGAGTCAGATATCTTCCTACGCTGGACGTTTTACGTCAGGTTCTAAATCGTAGCGCACGCACATAAAAAGCCGGTCGGGGAAGCGGGCACGGGGTTATCTTTGGGGAAATTCATCGGCTCCTGTATCGTCCAACGCAAACCCGATCGGTCAGATGATTACAACGCTGGATTACGTCGTTATCGGAGTCTACTTTGCCGGGCTGATTCTGTTGTCATACGTTATCGGACGGCGTTTCCAGGGACGAGCGGACTATTTTCTGGGAGGGCGTCGAATGCCTGCCTGGGCGATTGGTTTTTCCATTATTGCTACGCAGGCCAGTGTAATTAGTATGATCAGCGCGCCGGCGTTTGTGGCGCTGCGGGCAGGAGGAGGCCTCCAGTGGTTGCAGTACGAATTCGCGGTGCCCCTGGCCATGATCCCGGTGGCGGCCATACTGGCACGGACGTTTCATCGCGCGGGCATTATCACCGTCTATGAATATCTTGAACGACGTTTTGGTGTAGCTACCCGCCTGTTGTTCAGCTTGATTTTTCAGCTCAGCCGTAGTCTAGCCACCGGCGTGGCCATTTATGCGGCGGCCATTCTACTCTCGACGATGCTCGAGACATCGCTGCCGGTTTCGATCTTGCTGGTCGGTGGTATCTGTCTGCTCTATACCACGATGGGAGGGATTGCTGCCGATATCTGGAGCGATGTTATCCAGCTCTTTGTGCTATGGGCCGGCATTTTCATTGTGCTGGCATATGCGGTCAAGGTAGGCGGTGGTTGGGATCAGCTGCTGGCGCATGTGCCGGCCGATCGGTTGCAGGCGATGGATCTGACGGCGCACGGGCTGGGCGACGGCGCCACGTTTGGCTTCTGGCCTATGCTGCTGGGTGGCCTGTTTCTGTATACTTCATACTACGGTTGCGATCAGAGTCAGATTCAACGCGTACTTTCGACGCCGGACGAAGATACCGTTCGGCGCACACTTTTTATGAACGGGATTGGACGTTTCCCGCTGGTGCTTTCATATATCCTGGTGGGGCTGCTCTTTGCCGGCTTTGTGCAGGCCGTTCCTTCGTTTACCGCCACCATTCCAGCTGATCATCCAGACTACATGATTCCCCTCTTTATCAAACACTATGTACCGCCGGGTATTACGGGCATTTTGCTGGCGGCCATGTTTGCGGCCGTGATGTCGAGCATCGACTCGGCCTTCAATGCGCTGGCAGCTACCACGGTGCAGGATGTCTATGCGCGCTACGTGCGTCCCCAGGCCAGCGATCGGCATTACCTGAGAGTTTCTCGGTGGCTTACCGTCGGGTGGGGTGTGATCTGCACTGCGTTTGCATTTCTGGCAGGCCGGGTGGCTCCGACCGTGATTGAAGGCATCAACAAGATCGGGTCGGTCTTTTACGGACCCATTCTGGCTGCTTTTCTACTGGCCATTCTGAGCCGACGGGCTACCGGTGCAGGGGTGATTGCCGGACTGCTGGCCGGTGTGGGAGTCAACCTGGTGCTCTGGCTACGCTTTGAGGCGGAGGTCTCCTGGCTCTGGTGGAATGTAGCGGGATGTCTGACAACGCTTACGGTTGCCTGGCTTTTCCGGGGGCAGCATCCGGTCGTTACCGATGACATACACTGGGGGCGCCAACTGGGCCAAGAATTATGGAGGCATCGCTGGCTTTACGGAGGGCTGGTGCTGTATTTCGGGCTCATCGTGCTGGTTTCGGCGCTGCTGGGCCGCATTGTGTAAAATCCGGTCTGACCAGCCTGTCAGAAGGTCCGGGTTGCTTCACGCTGGAGGGCTTCATAGGCCAGACGGGCCAGGCCGCCGGCGATGTGCACGGTGCGCTCCGAAGGTTCTGTCTGCTCCAGCCGTTCTTTGATGGCCTTTGTTGAAGCCCGGAGCAGGTTTCGGGTAGCCGCCCGCGACCGTCCGAGAAAGCGGGCGATCTCATCCACCGACCGGTGGTGTTCGGCTTCCAGCACCACCGCATAGGCTGCTTCCATCAGGCTGGGCAACCAGGTCAGCCGTTTGCGCTCGATCAGACCACGTGGGCCACCTGCCAGTTCGATGGCTTTGAGAAAGACCTGAAGCGCCCGATGATCCAGGTCAACCGGTTGGGGAGGAAGCTCGACGGGCATGGCTACGCCTGGTAGGTGGGTTCGACCGCTGTGGTTTGATGGAGGGCCTGCAGGCGGGGACCAACACGAACGAGGCCTGTCGACGTAATTTCCAGCAGATGGGTGCTGGTGTCATGTCCGCACAGGCGGCAGCCGTCGATGCGGAACAGCCGGACAGTCTCACCGATGGGCACGTGGTAGAGGCGAGCCTGCTGAGGGCTGGTAATGGGTTGTTTGGCCAGTACCAGCGTGCCGTCGAGGATATGCCCTACCGCATAGCCCCCGGCCGCTTCTGCTGTGAGCAGCTCGTGACCACTGCGCTTCTGCGAAACAAGCAGGGCCGTCTGGTGCCATTTTTTGAGAAACGTGAAGATCGGTCGCACCACGTCACGGGCCAGCATTTCGCGGGCTTCGTAGAAACCGGTGATCGCGTCGATCACTACAGCCTGTACGTGGTAGGTTTGGATGGCATGGGCCAGCGTGTTGAGCAGCGTGGGTAGGTCCCGGATCAGCACGGGGTGTGTGGCCGCGTCGATCAGCACGATACGATCTTCCAGGGCAGACCAGTCGGCGCCCATGGCGGCCGCCCGCGTACGCAGTCCCATAGCCACAAAGGGAGCCGGGTTCTCTGTGCTCAAAAACAGGCAGGTCGAACCGCGCCGTGCCTGTTCCACAGCAAATTGCTCGACCAGTAGGCTCTTGCCGGTATCGGCCACCCCGGTTACCTGCAGGATGGCATAGCGGGGGATTCCACCCAGAGGCTTTTGTACCGGACGGCCGTTCTGCCAGACCGTTGTGAAAAACAGCGTGTCCAGGCCTTCGATACCCGTGGGGACACCTTCCAGTCCGGGGGCCGCAGCCGCCGCATGGCGCAGCGTCACCACCGCTTCTACCAGCGGTCCGGTAGATCCTGCCATAAAAAACTACCGGCTGTTTCAGACCAGCCGGTAGCTTCCAACGCTGGGCGGCACGAATCGCTTCAGTCCGTACGTAATGGTTCTGTAATACGTTAGGTGGTGGCTGCTTCGGCGTCGCTGAAGATGTCGCCCTCGACGGCCGTATTGTCCAGGGCCGGGGTGCGTAGGAGCTCAATGCGATGCAAGGCCGAGTAGTACCAGGCGCGTTCAGGCAAACTGTGAGTGGGCAGCCATTCCCATGAACGCATCGATTCGATGTATCCCCAGTTGACGTAGGCGCTGAAGTCGTCGATGAGATCCGTCAGTACAGCGCCATGGTCCAGCAAAAAGCGCTGAATTTGCGCCCACTTTTCGTAGCTGGACTCGACGTGCGTAAGCCCGAAATAGCCAGCTCCTCCGGGACCACGCAGCGCCAGAAGTCCGCGTTCGATCGTGGTTTTAAACCCGAGGAAGCTTTCGGTGGGATCGGTCAGGAAAGTATCGAAACGACGCAGCCACGCTGTGGGCAGAGGCTCACGCAGGTCGTAGCGAACCGCTTCAAGTCGATCAAGTCCTTCCTGTCGGGCTACTTCGTTGATAAACTGGATCAGGCGTTCGTCAATATCGATGGCCAGAATGTGAGCCGGGGCGCCGGTCAGAGCCGCCGCAATACTCATAAGGTCGTCGTCACCCAGCACAATAACCGATTTGCCTTCCAGGTCACCGCGATGCCAGGCAAAAGCGATCCGAGAAAGCGTGGTGGCATCGGTAACAAATCCCTGGTCATAGGCCTGAATCGCCTCCGGGCGGTGCCGCGCGATCTCCGCAAAGCGTTCAGCAACGCCTTCCGGAAGTGTGCGGTAATCGACGCCACGTCCTTCACAATGGCCACAGGTGGCTTCGCGTAGGGGGGCTACGCCCAGGGCCTGAGCCAGCGCCTGGCCGCTTTCGGTCAGGCGCAGGGCGCCGTCATGGGCTCTTAGCAGCCCTGCCTTGATCAGCTGGTGCCAGAAGGTGCTGAGCGCACGTAACGGTACGTGGCTTAGCCGGATGGCTTCCCATAGATTGTCGGTCGTCAGCAGAGCTGCCAGCGCACGCTCCGCATCCCGCAGGGTAAAAGGAACCGACGCCGCCTGACGCGTCTGGTCGTAAAGGTGCCGTAGGTCCTGGTAGGCTTCCTGAAACGTTAGGGACATGGGTTGCTCCACGGTTGATCACCTGCATATCGACGTAACAAGCTAAAAGAGCCACTCGCAGGATGCAACCAGTTAGGCGAATTTTGATCAAGGACCGGAAAACACCTGTGGGAAGACGGGTACCTGGCGGTGAAGCTGTTCACGTTGCAGGAAAATGCTTTTTTATTGGCTTGACTTTTTGTATTTTCAAAAAAAGTTCTAAAAAACTATACGATTCGAATGCTTCGAGTGCCTCTGGTATTGCTTCTTCTGCTTGGTGCAGGCGGATGTAAGCGAATCGCGTCGATGGAACAACAATCTATGCCTCCAGGTCCCGAATCGGCCATTCCACCGGGACATATCCGGATCAGTGGTACGGTAGTCCAGGTGATGGCACCGGACACTGCCCGGGCGAGCGGCATCTGTGCCAGGTATGCCTGTAGGGCTCAGGTCCAGGTCGATTCTGTGTTAGGCTATGGTAGTGGCGTAACGGTAACCCTGACGGCCGGCGAAATGATATCGGTCTATTTTCCGTTTACGCTGGAGCCTACCCGGCAGGTACGTCCTGAGTTGCAGGTAGATCTTCCGGGATTGCAACTCGGCGATCGTTTTCGGGCAGATTTAGCGGTACAAGGGCCAGGTCCGGGAGGAGGCGAAGTCACGTTTGTGGTGTACCACTATCACGTGCGACCCAAACAAAACTAAAGCACTGGATATCATGCAACGGTTCAGCTACTGGGGGCTTGTCGCGGTAGGGCTATTCTGGGCGATCGGGTTCAGCGGGAAAGTGCTTCAGCAGCCTGAGGTGCCGCCGCCCGTTTCCGCAACCATTCAGGCCAATGAAGATCCGGATGCCCGAGCGCGCTGGGAGTGGCTTCGACTGCGCAGCCCGATTACTGGCCAGATTCCTCGCAATATCCGGGCCCGCGAGTTACGTTTTGCCGCTACGTTACCGATACGGGCCGAATGGGTCAACAAGCAGGATCCGCTGAGCGCATGGGAGCATCAGGGCCCTTATAATCTGGGTGGACGCACCCGTGCCCTGGCGCTGGACGTCACCGATGAAAATATCATACTGGCGGGAGGCGTTTCGGGAGGGATGTGGCGCTCCGACGATGGGGGAAGGACCTGGACAAAGACCACCCGAGCCGACCAGCTGCATAGCGTAACCACCCTGGTGCAGGATACGCGGCCTGGCAAAACGCATATCTGGTATTTTGGAACAGGAGAATATCGAGGGAACTCGGCTTCCAGGGGACAGGCATTTTTTCTGGGGGATGGCATTTACAAATCGACAGATGGAGGACATAGCTGGACGCCACTTCCCGCAACGGTCTCTGGTACGCCCCACGCTTTTGAGAGCTTCTTTGATATTGTATGGCGGCTGGCTATTGATGCTTCTAATCTGACAGAAGATGAAGTGTATGCCGCTACGTATGGGGGCATCTTTCGAAGTGTTGATGGCGGCACGACATGGACGCCCGTGCTTTTCAGTCAGGGTAGTCCCTGGTCGGCCTATACGGATGTGGTGATCACCTCAACCGGTGTGGTGTACGCGGCCTTAAGCGATGAGGGAGACAGACGAGGTCTGTGGCGTTCGGTCGACGGCATGAACTGGGTTTCGATCACCCCGGCCGGTTGGCCTACGAACTATCGGCGCATTGTCATTGGCATTGCGCCATCCAATGAAAATGAAGTGTATTTTCTGGCCTACACACCCGGGCATGGGGTCAGCGACCACAGCCTCTGGAAGTACACGTATCTGTCGGGCGATGGTACCGGAAACGGTGGCCAGTGGGAAGACCTCTCGCATCTGCTTCCCGATGAAGGGAGCCTGACCGGTAGCTTTGACACCCAGGGGGGGTATGACATGGTCGTGGCCGTCAAGCCAGACGATCCACGCACCCTCATTCTGGGAGATATCAACCTGTATCGCCTCTATCTGGGGGATTCCGACACAACGCTGACACGGATTGGAGGCTACCAACATAAAGATACCTATCGACGCTATCCTGTGCACCACCCGGACCAACATGCAGTGGTCTTTTATCCTTCCAATCCCAATCGGATGCTTTCAGCACATGACGGAGGAATCTCGCGCACCAACAATGTGATGGCCTCCAGTGTGACCTGGTTCTGGCTGAATAATGGATATCTGACCACCCAGTTCTATACCCTCTGCTTCGATGAGGCCACGCCAGATGACCTGTATTTACTGGGAGGGATGCAAGATAATGGGACGTGGGGGACCTTTTCGGCCAGTGGGACCGTGGCCTGGATTGAACTCCTGAGTGGAGACGGTGCTTACTGTGCAATCAGCCCTGGAAGAACCTATTTCTATGCCTCAACCCAAAATGGGGCGACCTACCTGCTGCAGTTGGATGATTTGCTGCAGTTCCAGAACTGGACGCGCATCGATCCAGCTGGCGCCAGTGGACATCTTTTTATCAACCCCTTCACGCTGGATCCCAACAACCCCTCCCGGATGTACTATCCGGCGGGCACAACGCTCTGGCGTAACGATAGCCTTACGAACAAGCTCAACGATCCTACACAGAATCGGCAGGATCCCGACAGCAAGAACTGGACCCAGGTTGATATGCTGCCCGGGCATACGATTTCAGCCATTGCTGTTGCTTCCGCGCGTCCACCGAACCGCGTCTATTATGGCACCACCAAGGGGAAGCTGATTCGACTGGATAGTGCTCATACGTCCAATCCGCTGCGCACGGACGTTACCGGTCCGGACTTTCCGCAGGATGCTTATGTCAGTAGTATTGCGGTGCATCCGGAAGATGGAGATAAGGTGCTGGTGGCCTTTTCGAATTATGAAGTGCTGAGCATCTGGTATACCGAAGATGGGGGGACGACGTGGACCCCGGTCAGCGGCAATCTGGAAGAAAATCCCGATGGCTCAGGGAGTGGACCGTCGGTGCGATGGGTAGATATGCTACCGTTATCTAATGGCCAAACGCTGTATTTTGCGGCGACCAGTACCGGGCTGTATCGAGCCGACAATCTGGATGGGATGGCAACGACGTGGGTCCAGGAAGGGGCAACCTCTATCGGAAACGTGGTGGTCGACATGGTCCGGAGCCGTCCTGCCGATGGCCTGGTAGTAGCTGCCACGCATGGGAACGGCGTTTATGTCGCACGTGCAGTAGTCACCGACGTAGAGCCCTCAACGCCAACGGTATGGTCTTTTGCCCTGCATCCGCCCTATCCCAATCCTTTTACCGAGACGACGGTGCTGGCTTATCAGTTGGATGAGCCGGCCCAGGTGGAGTTAGACGTACTGGATATCCAGGGGCGACGGGTGGCCACCTTGGTGCGTCAACAACAGCACGCCGGCTTCTATGAGGTGCGCTGGAATGGACGTGATGCCCTGGGGCATCCTGTAGCCAGTGGTGTTTACTTCTTTCAATTGCGTGCGAACGCACGGGTTACGGTGCAGCAGGGGGTGCTGGTACGCTGAGCTTTGCCTTTTCCGTTTTTTCAGGATGCGCCCTGGCTCGGGGCGCATCTTTTTTTTCCAAAAATCGTGCTGTATTAACCAATGGCTGTTGTATACTGTGCTGCGCACAGGTTTATTGCACGCGAAGGATCAAAGCATGAAGATGAAAGCCCTGGCAAAAATACAGGCAGCTCCCGGGCTGGAACTGATCGAAACCGAGGTGCCCCGGCCGGGACCGCGCGACGTGTTGATTCGGGTAACGGCTGCTTCGATCTGTGGTACCGACGTGCATATTTACCGGTGGGATGCCTGGAGTCAGCACCGCATTCGGCCACCGTTGATTCTGGGGCATGAGTTTGCGGGAGAGATTGTTGCGGTAGGTGAGGCCGTGGAGGACCTGGAGGTGGGACAGCCGGTATCGGCTGAGGGACACATAGTGGACCACACCTGTGCGGCCTGTCGAGCCGGTCAACCGCATCTGTGTCGGAATGCCCGGGTGATTGGCATCGACCGTCCCGGTGCGTTTGCCGAATACGTATGCGTGCCGGCCGAAAACGTCTGGGTCAATGCGCCAGACGTACCTCCGGAGATTGCAGCTTTGCAGGATCCATTCGGTAATGCCGTGCATGCGGTTTACACGTTTGATCTGGCTGGCCGCTCGGTACTGGTCAGCGGATGCGGTCCGATCGGGTTGATGGCCATTCCCGTAGCCCGGGTAGCAGGAGCCCGAATCATTATTGCTACTGACCTGAACGAACAGCGGTTGGCACTGGCCAGGCGCATGGGAGCCGATGTAACGCTGAACCCCCAACAGGAGGAGGTGGTAGCCCGGGTACAGGAGCTGACCGGAGGGGACGGGGTGGATGTAGTGCTGGAGATGAGTGGGGCGCCTGCGGCCATTCGTGCTGCGCTGGAAGCGCTTCGACCCGGAGGACAGGTAGCTGCCCTTGGGCTGACCGGCGATGCGATCACGCTTGATTGGAATGAACTGGTGGTCATCAAAGGCGCAACTGTGCAGGGCATTTACGGCCGCCGTATCTGGGACACCTGGCATCGCATGCGGGCGCTGCTGCAAACCGGTGCCGTAGACCTCAGCCCGCTTATCACCCACCGACTTCCGCTGGAGGCGTACGAGCAGGCTTTCCAGCTCCTGATGCATCCCGGCGACGAAGTAGTAGCCAAAATCATGCTGTATCCCAACGACATGGATTGAAGTAGCGAAACCTGTTATCTTTTACAGGGAACGTGTTAAATCTAACCCGGCAGCATCATGAGCCATCCACTGAGCTGGATCGATGAAGAGCTGGCTGCGCTCCAAGAAGCCGGCCTTTACACGCATATCCGGACCATCGAATCTCCACAGGGTGCCTGGCTGACCGTCGATGGCAGGCGGGTGTTGAACTTCTGCTCGAACAACTATCTGGGGCTGGCCAATCATCCCCGTCTGGTGGAAGCCGCCCGCAGGGCCATGGAACAGTATGGCGTTGGGCCCGGAGCCGTGCGCACGATTGCCGGTACGATGGCGCTGCACGTGGAGCTGGAACGACGGCTGGCTGAATTTAAAGGCGTGGAGGCCGCCATCACGTTCCAGAGCGGCTTTGCAGCCAACCTGGCTACGATTCCGGCGATTGTGGGCCGAGAGGATGTGATCTTCAGCGATCAGCTCAACCACGCCAGCATCATCGACGGCTGCCGCCTGAGCCGCGCCAAAATTATCGCCTATCCACACAATGACGTTGATGCACTGGAGGACCTGATCAAAGCCCACGGTCCGCAGTACCGTCGCAAGCTGATCGTGACCGATGGCGTCTTCAGCATGGATGGCGACATTGCCCCCCTGCCTCGCCTGGCCGAACTGGCCAAGCGCTACGGATGCATTCTGATGGTGGATGATGCCCATGGCGAAGGCGTGCTGGGCCGAGGCGGCCGGGGCATCGTCGATCACTTCGACCTGCACGGCGTGGTAGACATTGAGGTAGGAACCATGTCGAAGGCTTTTGGCGTGATGGGGGGCGTCGTGGCTGGCAGCCGACGACTGGTCGAATGGCTCCGCCAACGGGGCCGTCCCTTCCTGTTCTCCAGCGCCATGACCGTCCCTGATGTCGCCGCCTGCCTGGCCGCTATCGACCTGCTGGAGGAAAGCACCGAGCTGGTCGATCGTCTCTGGGATAACGCACGCTACTTCAAGAAAAGCATGCAGCAGCTGGGCTTCGATACGGGTAAAAGCGAAACCCCCATCACGCCGATCATGCTGGGCGAAGCACCACTGGCTCAGGAGTTCAGCCGGCGCCTGTTCGAAGAGGGCGTCTTCGCCATGGCGATCGGCTACCCGACTGTTCCGAAAGGAGCCGCACGCATTCGCGTCATGCCCAGCGCTGCGCACACGCGCGAGGATCTGGACTTTGCAATCCGCGCTTTTGAAAAAGTGGGTCGTGAGCTGGGTGTACTGGTAGCGTAAAGTTCGTAATACGCACATAGCATCCCCGAGACCGCTGTAATGTCTCGGGGATTTTTTTATAAAAGGTGTAATAATTTCATAAATACAAATGTATCTGAAAACATTAATTTTTAAATGTAACTTTTTATATACGTACTTGCTCACCTCAGATTTTTTGTTTAAACATAAGATCGACAGGCAATCCGAGCGCTGAGCGAAGTACAAAGATGAAGAAAGGCATTTTCGGGGTACTCCTTCTGGTCAGTCTGGGTAGTGGTCTGGGCGCGTACTTACAACGACCGGAAGCCCTACAGAGCAAATGGAAGGCGCCTGCCTGGGCCGATACGCTGCAAAATCCATATGCTAACCGCGTCGAAGAAGCCATCCAGGCCGGGGCAAAAATCTTTCAGCAGCAGTGTGCGGTCTGTCATGGCAATAAGGGACGGGGAGATGGTCCGGCGGGTATGGCACTTAACCCACAACCGGCCGATTTGACCTCTAAGGAAGTGCAGGCGCAATCGGATGGCGCGCTGTTCTGGAAGATCAGCGAAGGGCGTGGGGCAATGCCGGGCTTCAAAGCGATTTTGAGTGAGGCAGAGCGGTGGCAGGTAGTTACGTATCTGCGCAGTCTGGCACGGAAATAAAAATTCAAGCAATGCCATGAAATACCGACGCTACATCCTCTGGGGCGTTACTTTCTGGATGGTTACCGGCTTTTCCCTTGTACAGGCTCAGCGGCTGGATCCGACGCCCGGTCAGAGTCTCTTCACGGTGCGTGGTTATGCGCATTCCGGACTGGAATTTCGAAAGTTTGAAGGCAAGCCCCTGAACAGTAGTTTTGTAGGGGGGAGCTTTAATCCGATTTTTCTGTGGCGGCAGTCAGATCGATTGCTTTTCGAGGGCGAATTAGGGGTGGCGTTTGACGAGGGCGTGGTCACCTTCGATCTGGAATATGCGAACGTAGCTTATAAATTGACCAATCGGATAACGGCGCGAATCGGGCAGTTTTTGCTTCCTTTTGGCATTTTTGTACCTAATTTACATCCTGCCTGGATTAATCGGCTACCTACTGCGCCGTTAGGGTTCGACCATCACAATCCCGTGGGACCCACGGCTGATTTTGGCTTTGAACTGCGCGGTGCATTTCCGCTGGGAGAAGGACGCCTGACCTATGCCGTCTACGTCACCAATGGCCCTGCGCTTTTGACAGGAGAGGACAATCCAGCAGAAGCTGGACGCCTGATTTTCAGTCAGGTAGAAGATAACAATAGCAATAAAGCGATTGGGGGACGTATCAGTGTACTGCCTTTTTCTAATCTGTCGTTGGAGATCGGACTTTCGGGACAGTATGCCCGGGTAGGTCCTGATGGTTCTGAATACGAAAAGGTAGCGGCCCGGATGTACAGTGTGGATGTGAACTTAATTCGTACCCTGCCGGCCCTCCAGAGTGTCTTGAATATCAAAGGACAGTACAACAACGTTCAGGTCGATCGGGCCACCTATACGTTCACGACCTCCGGCGTAGGACCGCCGACGTCGCTGACCTTCGACAATACCAGCTGGGCGTACTTTCTCCAGGCTTCGCTGCAGCCTTCTTTTGTACCCCATGCGCTCCTGCGCCATCTGGAGCTGGTCGGACGCGTTTCGCAAATGGAACTGGCTCCAGAGGCCCCATGGGGGACCCGGCAGCGTGAATTCGCCATAGGGCTCAATTACTGGATCGATTGGCGCACGGTGGTCAAGTTCAGCTATCTGATCATCAGGCCGCTGGAAGCACACGACGAGGAAGGAGAAGGATTGCTTAAAACCGAAACGGTCGCTGAAGAACACGAGGAAGGATTCTTTAGGAATGCCTTCATGATTCATATTGCCATTGGATTTTGAAAATTTTAAGCTGCAAAAGCGCCATGAAAAAGCTCTATATGCTGCTTCTTGGTCTGGGCGTGCTCAGCATAGGCGGTATCGGTTGCAGCCCTGTAGCCTTCCGGGCAGATATGGCAACGGCAGAACAACAGCGTGACCCCACCCCACGATTACGAGCGATTGATACCAAGCCAGGCGTGCAGCTCTGGGGGGAAAACTGCATTCGTTGCCATAATGCACCGCCCCCTGCTGCTTTTGGCGATGCGGAGTGGGAGATCATTACGCATCATATGCGCGTGCGGGCCAACCTGACCGAGGAGGAGGTGCAGAAGATTCGGGCATTTCTGATTTCTTCGAATTAATTGTAGGCTTAACGGGGCATACCAGCGCATATGCGCGGGTGGCTACGTGCTGCAAGCAGGAGCAGTGAGCTTTGTGGAGTTTTTCCGCAGATGATAGCGCGAAGAATCGCTCTTGGCCTCGGAAGAAGGACGGTTGGGGGGTAAGGAGAAGCGCCCGGGGTTCGGCCGTCAGCCGCTTGCCAGAAGAACGACGAGATTGCGCAGGGTCTCGTTTGACTGTCCCGCCGGACTTTTCCAGAGATGGATGGACGAGCTTTTTCGGATGCGGTCGTAATCACGTCTTGCAAGCTGAAGCGCCCGGCTCGTTCGACCATGGTGCTGAGAAGGACCCCGTGTAGGAGCAGGTCGCCTGGTTCGGCTTTGAGCGCTTCCCGGTGTTGGCTTTGAAGACGGCAAACAACTTTACGGGCTGCTGCAATGCGCAGATGAAGGGCGTGAAGGGGAAAGGATGGTGTATCGTTGGATTCTGAGTGGCTGTGACACGACAGCCAGTTGCCCTGTTCATGTCTTTGGGCAGAGGCCCCACCCGCCTCCGGCAACGCGCCGTTCTGATAACGGCGGTTGTGCTCCTGTAACGTTCGAAGAGATTGCTGAAGGGTTGCACGTCGCTCTCAGGAATGTGTCTGGTACCAACATGCTCAGCGTCGCACCGTGTAGGCAGAGCGGCTGACGCCAGGTTCTGGAGAGAACGCGGGGCGTAAGTTGCTGATCATTGAGGCGTGGAGAAGAAGGAAGGTGCAACGAGGGACCTACACGGTCAGGATCTGTCGCGGCGATTAAGCGGTGTACAGGGGTAGGCCCGGGCTTATCGTTCAGCGCATTTTCCAGGTTTGGGGTATACGGATTGTTAAATTTTAATGAATGAGCTAAAATGTTACTAAAATGTAATAAAATAAAAATAAAAAGCAGCGGCTATAATATCGGTCTCGCCTGCATTCAGTGCACGTACGGAGTGTAAAGATGATGCAGCTGTCACGTTCTGGTTGGTTGTTAGTCGCTGTGCTCTGTTACAGTATCCTGTTAGGTAGTCTGGGATGGGGGTTTGGGCAGCGGCAAAAATGGCAACCGGTATTCTGGGTCGTCCTGTTAGAAGGAGGTGGGCTTTTAGGCCTACTGGGGGGATGGCTATTGGGTAGTCGATTACGTACTCATCGCGAAACTTCTTTATTAGATGTCCAAGCTACAGTTGAAGGTGCGCAATTGGAACCGCTTCGTGCTCATGAGGGGCAGGCGGAAGAACCGGCGGCCTTACGCCAGGAATTGGAACAGGGACAGCAGCATTTAGCACAGATTCAGCAGGCGCTGGCAGCCAGCCAGGAGGAGCTTCATCAACTAAAGCAGGCACTTGTGCAGCTTCAGGGTGAAGTGCATGCCCTGGGTGGTGATCTTTTACAATTGCAGCCCGTGCTGCAGGAGGTGGGTAGCCGGTTACGCGCTTTGCTGTCGCGTGCAGAGGGGGATGTCATGCATCTGGTGGAGCATCTGAATCGGATCCATGTCGCTTCGCAGGAGCAAGTCGCACGTATTGCCGAAATTGCTCGGGAGGTACGCGATGTGGCTCAGGGTAATCAGGAACTGGAGGTCGTTGAACAGAAAATCCATAATTACCTGGATGCGCAGCTGGTCCGTACCCGTAAAGAGTTGCAGCATTTGCAGCAACTGGTCGATGAGGCGCGGCAACTGAAGCCGTTGGTCGACCAGATTGACGGTATTGCTCGGCAGACGCATCTGCTTGCCCTGAATGCAACGATTGAGGCGACCCGGGCGGGTGAGGCGGGACGTAGCTTTGCCGTGGTAGCGGGAGAAGTACAGAAGCTGTCGGAGCGAACGCGGATACTGGCGGCTTCGATCGACCGGCAGGTCGCTCAGGTTACGCAGCGTTTACAGGAGAAGCTTACGCAACTGAGCACGCTACTGGAAACGAACGTTCAGGAATTGCAGGAGCTGCAGCGGGCCAGTCAGCAGATAGAGCAGGCGTTGCGCGAGAACAATCGGCGTATTTCCTCGCTGGTAGAGGTGGTTGAGCAGGTCAACAGCAGTCAGGTCGTCGCTCAGCTTTCGGAGGCGCTTGGAGCGGTTCAGTTTCAGGATGTAGCCCGTCAGGAAATTGAACAGGTGATTCTTCTGCTTCAGAGGGTAGAGACTTATCTTATTCAGGGAGCTCGGTGGTTGCAGGAGCCCTCAGGGCGTGAGCGGCCGATCTTACCGGCTAAGGAGTCAAAACCGCCAGAAGGAGGGGCGGCCGGTGAGGAGGATGAGGGAGGACCGCGCATTGAGCTTTTTTAGGAGCAGAAGGAGCTCAACTTTTTCGCAGGCGACACAGGAAGAAGCCTTCCATTTCCGGGGTAGGTAATATGCGGCGGGCGTGCCGGAGGTCGGGATGGAAAGTGCGGCCTTCCCAGCGTTCGAGGCCGGGCAGTTGGTTGGAGAGAGGCAGCTCGATGGGTTCGACGGTAAGCCTCTTGCCAAAGCGACGAAGCAGGCGGTCGAGCACGGCTTCGTTTTCTTCCGGGGCCATGGTACAGGTAGCATAGACGAGCACACCGCCGGGTCGCAGGCTTTCGACGGCCGAGACCAGCAGCAGGTACTGTTTGCGGGCCATTTCTTGAATTTTTCGAGGACTCCAGTAGGCGAAGGATTTCGGGTCGCTCAGGTGGAAACGTCCTTCGGCAGAGCAGGGGGCATCAACCAGTACGTAATCGAAGTGGGCGGGGCGATAGCGGCCTACGCGCCTGCCGTCTTGCAGAAACAACCGCACATTGGGCGCGCCATATGCCTGCACGTTTGCCCGCAGACGGTAAAAGCGCGTGCGTACGACTTCGACTGCGGCAATCTCGCCCTGTCCCTGCAGGAGACAGGCCAGTTGGAGCGTTTTGCTGCCTGGCGCGGCGCAGAGATCCAGCACACGGGAGCCGGGTTCCGGGGCCAGCACCAGGGGCGGCAGCATGCTCGAAAGGTCCTGCACGTAAATCCACCGGGCCCGGTAGGCCCTGCTTTGTAGCAGGGCCGTTCGTGCTTCCGGAGGCACCCAGAACGCATCAGCATACCACGCCACCGGGTGTGGATGAATTCCTTCGGCTGCCAGGGCAGCCTGTACGGTCGCGCGATCCATCTGCAATGTGTGGACGCGAAAAGCCGTAATACGCGGCACCCGAAAGGCGGCGATAACGGTGGGTAGCCATGCCGAGGGTACCAGTCGCTGTAGCCGGGCTATAAAAGCCTCCGGGAGGGCTGCACTCATTCCTCCAGGACGATGCATCAAGGGTTGGGCAAAGGAGGATACCCATGCCCTGCGCTGTCCCTTAACGCACCTTCATGAACGCAGGTTTTATCCCGACGATTGAAGAGGTTGCGTAAAGGTGCCGATATTCTTACCATAGCATTAGGGCGCCGTCTGATCAGGCAATCTGGGAAGGTAATGCGTCGAAGTGATGACACGATTCGCTGTTCGTTCTGTGGGCGGACGACCCACGAGGTCCTTTCGATGGTGGCCGGTCCCAATGATGTGTACATCTGTGACCGATGCATTCACGATGCGGCCGGTATTGTACGTAACGATCTGATGGCCCATGCAGCTGCCCGTCGCCGCCCTCAAGCACGTCGACGGCGGCTGACACCTCCAGAGATCAAAGCCGCCCTCGATGAGTACGTAGTTGGTCAGGAGCGCGCCAAAAAAACACTGGCCGTAGCCGTTTACAACCACTACAAACGTATCGATAGCCAGCATTACCTGGCCGACTACGACGATGTTGAGCTGGAAAAATCCAATATCCTGCTGATTGGTCCGACCGGTACGGGCAAGACGCTGCTGGCGCGCACCTTGGCTCGCATTCTTGACGTACCGTTTTCGATCTCTGATGCCACGGCGTTGACCGAAGCGGGATACGTCGGAGAAGACGTCGAAAGTATTCTGGCGCATCTGTTGCATGCCGCCGACTTCAACGTAGAGCGGGCCGAGCAGGGGATCGTCTACATTGACGAGATCGACAAGATTGCGCGTAAGAGCGATAGTCCTTCCATTACGCGCGATGTTTCGGGCGAAGGTGTGCAGCAGGCCCTGTTGAAGATTCTGGAAGGCACGATTGCCGGGGTACCTCCAAAGGGCGGACGCAAGCATCCGGAGCAGAATCTGATCAACATCGACACGCGCAACATTCTGTTCATCTGCGGGGGCGCTTTTGAGGGGTTGGAGGAGATCATTGCGCACCGCCTTTCAACGTCGTCGATTGGCTTTTTTGCGTCGGAGGGTAAACGGGTTGATCCCCGGGACCCACGCATTTTTTACTATGTCGAGCCCGATGATCTGCTCAAGTTTGGCCTGATTCCTGAGTTCATCGGCCGTCTGCCGGTTATTACACCGCTGGAGGCGCTTTCGGACGAAGCGCTTCGGAGCATTCTGACCGAGCCCAGAAATGCACTGGTCCGCCAGTATCAGAAGCTGTTTGCGATGGATGGTATCGAGTTGATCTTCGAGGAAGAGGCGCTGCACGCCATTGTCGAGCGAGCCAAGGAGCTGGGCACCGGCGCGCGTGGTTTGCGGGCGGTCATGGAAGAGGTCATGCTGGACATCATGTTCAACATACACACGATCCCCCAGGTGGGAGTATGCCGCATTACGGCGGCGACGGTCCGCTACGGGGAAGCTCCGATCTACGAAGAACGGCGTGCCAGTGCATAAGCCTGAGGCAGGGGACGAGGAACCCGACTCCCCGAGCCGCTTTAGCTTGCCGCTGCTTTGTCGCTCAACAGTCCGCCTATAGCATGCGGCTTCGATGGGAGGCTTTTCACGGAATATGTCGACGCGTCAGGCAGACGCTTCGCTACTATCTGGTAGGGCTTTATCATCTGCTTGACCGTAAGCCCGTTTTTCTCTGGGCCCAGGCTATCGCGTTCAAGGTGCTGGTAACTCTTGTGCCCGTGCTGGTGCTGGCCACGGGCGTGCTGGGTCGTATCTTGCAGCAGGAGCGCCCGTTTCAGGCCGTCGCCCGTTTTATCCGGGATTTTCTGCCTGCCTATCAGAGTGATCAGCTACTTCAATTTCTGGAACAGCTACAGCGGGCCAGCGGCACCTTTACGCTGATCGGTATGCTGGGCCTGCTATATGCCACCATGACCCTGTTTACCACGCTGCGGGGCGTGCTGTGTCAGGTGTTCGACGAGCCCTGGCATCAGGGGCGTTCTATGCTGCGCGGCTATCTGTTCGATCTCCGCATGATGGTACAGGTAGGCGGACTGTTTCTGCTGACGTTCGGCGTTTCGCTGGCCATTCAGGCTGTCAATGCAGCCGGCATGGAATGGCTGCAACGACTTTCTCTGGATTATGGGTGGCTGCGGGAAGGCTGGCAACGCCTTATCCAGGTGCTGGGATTGGTGATTCCGTATCTGCTCAGCCTGGTCATGTTCTTTCAGCTGTACTATTTCACGCCGAAGCCCCGGCCCCCTCTTCGCGGGGCGCTTCTCGGCGCGATGGTGGCCGCTCTGCTCTGGGAAATGGCCAAGACCGCTTTTGCCTTTTATGCGACCCGCTCTACCCTCTTTGAACGTTTTGCAAATAGTGGGATTTCGGCCATTGGTCACGTGTTTGGACTCATACTCGCCTTTGGGTTCTGGGTGTATTATTCCAGTGTGGTCTTCATCCTGGGCGCATTGCTGGTGCTTCTGTACGAGAAGCATCAGCGCGATCGGAACAAGACGCTCCTCGCTACAGCAACTTCGGAGGTGGACGCATGAAGTGGAAAAGGTGGTGTGGGGGCATCATAGGGCTATGGTTACTGGGATCGGTGCGGCCGCTGGTGGCCCAGGCCCCGTTATGGCTGATCAATGAACGCACCACGATCCGTGCCATCTCGTTTCGGTTTGTGGACTCGCAGACTTTTGAGGAAGACCAGCTGCGGGCGCAGATGGTCTTGCAGGCGCCTTCCTGGTGGGATCGCCTCAAGAGATGGCTTCCTTTTGTCGAGCCACCGCGCTATTTGTTCGATCCGATTGAACTGGCCCGCGACGTGGTGCGTCTGCGCCGCTTCTATGCCCGTAATGGCTTTCTGCATGCCGAGATTACCTATCCAGCTTCGCAACTTGACACCGTACGGAACCAGATCCATATCGTGCTGAGCATTCGTGAAGGACCGCCCCTGGTGATCCAGGACGTGGGTTTTTACGATCCGGAAGGGCGCTATCTGGTGACTACACTCGATCCAGGATTGCGGGAGCGCTGGCGTCGATTCCGGAGCCGGATTGCCTTTCGGATAGGAGATCGGTATACCGAAACACGTCGGGTGGAAATTCAGGATGCTGTGCTGAACTGGTTCCGGGACCGGGGATATGCCTTTGCGCGTGTGCGCTCGGAGGCGCGCATCGATTCGGTCTTCAATACTGTAGACCTGCGGTTTATCGTGGATACAGGGCCTCGGGGATACTTCTGGGAAATTCAAATCGAAGGCAACCGTCGGGTGAGTGATCGGGTGTTGCTTCGAGAGCTGCCCTTTCGAAAGGGAGAGACGTTTTCACAGCGCAAGGTGGTAGAGGGACAGCGGCAGCTTTTCGGGCTGGAAATCTTTCGAGTGGCGCTGGCCGAGGTGCCGCCACAGCCACGCGACAGTACGGTAACCGTACGCTACCGGGTTGCCGAGTCGGCGTTGCGGTTTCTGGTGCTGCAGGGAGGCTTCGGGCGTAGTGAAGGCCTGGGCGCTGAAGTGCGCTGGACGCATCGTAACTTTCTGGGGGATGCACGCACACTGACGCTGAATCTGGTGGCGCAGACCGGCCTGCTGGCGCGACGGGGACCGGGAACACCGACGCCCCGGCTGTTTCGCTTCAGCGCCCTGTTTCGCCAGCCCTATCTGTTTTCCAGACGGATGGAGCTGCTGCTCTCACCGTTCCTGGAATACCAGCGTGACCCTCTGCTCGAAGACAGCGATGAGCCACTCCAGATTAACACGCGTGAGTTTGGGTGGACCACCACGGTGTTTTACGAGATCTATCCTTTCCGTACCATTACACTCCAGCATGCTTTCAGTCGGGCGCTGCAGCTTACTCAGCAGCGACGCGACACGACAAGCGCGCGTGACCTGTTCGACAAAAGCATCCTTTCGTTGACGGCTACCTTCGGGCGAACGAACAACTATTTCAATCCGCGCCGGGGGTATCTTGTGCGGCCGTTTGCCGAACTGGGAGGTGGGCTCATCGGCTCGGAGATCGAATACTATCGCATAGGAGCCGAACTGACGGGCTATCTCCCACTTACGCGCCGTAGTGTACTGGCCGGTCGCCTGCTCTTCGGTCGGTTGGAGCCGCTGGGACGTAGCCGCGAGGCCCTGGCCGGACGTCGAGGTCGTGCCGACAGCCTGCGCTACGAAAACCGCTTCGACCCCATGCTTTTTTATGCGGGCGGTAGCAGCGATGTACGTGGATGGGGTCTCCAGCAACTCGGTTCCAAGGTAACCCGCCTGCAGGTCAGCAATGGCGACACCACCATTTACTATGAACCCATTGGCGGCAATCGTAAGCTGGTGGTGAACGTAGAGCTGCGCTTTGGACTTCCGGGCTTAAGCAGCAACTGGCAGGGCGCCGCGTTTCTGGATGGTGGTCAGCTTGGGCAGGATCGGCTGCAATGGCGTACAACAGCTTTCCGCTGGGCAGCCGGTCTGGGCGTGCGCTACCGAACGCCTGCCGGCTTCATTCGGCTCGATCTGGCCTACAAACTCAATCCCAGCTACGAAGACCTGCGCGATCCGGCCGACGTATATCGCTATCGTCAGGGGTTGACCGATCGTCCACCTCGGACGCACTGGCAGCGTCGTCTGCGGTTGCATCTGAGCATTGGACAGACGTTCTGAACCGGCGCGGCTTATGGAACCCACCATGTCCACATCGTCCGTCCGTCGATGGAAGGCTCGTATTGGATGGGCTTTGATGGCGCTGATCGGTACGCCCATCGTGCTGGTGGGCCTCCTGCTGCTGGTGCTCCAGACTTCCTGGGGAGCTGAACAGATGCGCCGGCTCATTGAGCAGCAGGTGAACGTCCGATTGCAGGGCGGACGGCTGGAAATCGGGGCCTTGCGGGGCAACTTCGTGCGTACGCTGGCCTTCTACAATGTCGCGTTGCGGGACACAAGCGGACAGACGCTGCTGGCACTGGATACGCTCGAGATGGTTTATCTGCCCGAAGCGCTGCTCAAGAAGCGCGTGCACCTACGACAGGTGCGCCTGATTCGGCCACGGCTGAACCTGACGCAGCAGGCCGATAGCGCCTGGAATTTGCCGCATCTGTTCGCAGCGGCGACGGATACCCCGCAAGCAACTACTGCTGAAGACGCTCCGGACATCTGGATCGATCAGCTGACGGTACGAGAAGGAACGGCTATACTCCGTTTCTATGCCCCCCTTACCGACTCGATCTGGCAGCTGCATCGACTTGACGTGCAGCTCGATACGCTGCGATTGCCGCCTGCAGGCTGGCCTATGCTGGCATGGCTCCGTCTGGAGGCCGTGCTCCAGCCGGCTCGGGTAGCTGACTCGGTGCACGTCACGACGCGCCTTTCGGTACGCAACCGGCGTTTTACGCTCGACACCTTGCGCATATGGTCCACCCGCAGCCAGGTAACCGGCCGGGGTACGCTGCTTTTACCGGCTGATACGGGACAGATAGAAGCCGTGGACTTTCGGTTGAAGGCGTATCCGCTGGCGTTTTACGACCTGATGCCCTTTGTTGCGATTCCAGATCCGAACCGGGCGCTCGAAGGCTTTGTGTCCGTGCAGGGCAATGGTCGTCTGCTGCAGGCACAGGCTGCACTGCGTACCAGTACGGGCGGTACACTCACGCTGACGGCCGCCTTCACCCCGCTTGTGGATGGTCCTGTTCACTACCAGGCCGACATACAGATACGCCAACTGAATCCGGCTTTTCTGGGAGGACCGCAGGGACGGCTCGATCTGAAACTTACCGCCGATCTCCGAGGCACCACGCTGCAGACGCTGGATGGCCAGGTGACGCTGGTGATAGCCGAGGCCTGGTGGGGGGGGTACCGACTGGATCCTACCCGGCTGCAGGTGCATTTTGTGCAGGGCGACGGCACATTGAGCGCACGGACTGGTCTGCGCGGCGCACGACTCCAGCTGGACGGACGTGCACGTCTCTTCACATCGCCTCCTTCGTTTCGCCTGGTCGGTACACTCCAGGACCTGGATCCATCGCGTTTGCTGGCGGATACGAGCTGGATGGGACAGCTCAACCTGGCTTTTCTGGTGGAAGGCAAAGGGATGGATCGGGTGAAGGGACAACTGATGCTGCAGCCTTCGCAGCTGAACCGGGCTATAATCGATGGCGGGCAACTGACCGTGCATTTGCGCGATGATACCGTACGTTTTGCCCTGGAGGCAAGGCTGGCAGGTGGGCGTATGCAGAGCCAGGGCCGCCTCTACAGAACTTCGACCCTGCGCTATGAAGTGCAGCCTTTTGTGCTGGAGCAGATCGACGTGGCGGCCTTGCTGGGCGACACCCTTCGCAGTACGGTTAATGGCCGACTCTGGCTGCGCGGCAGTGGAATGGCGCTTGAGACGCTCCACCTGGAAGCCGCGCTCGAACTCGATAGCCTGATTTATGGGCCGTACCGGCTGGCGCCGGTGCGTGTGCCCGTTCGGATGGATCACGGTCGACTTACAGCCACACCCGAAATTGGGCTGGGCAAGGGGCGTGTAATGTTGCGATTGCAGGGATGGCCGATGGCTCGCCGCCCACGCTGGCAGATCGACCAGGGCCGATTGGAACAGGTAGATCTGGCGGTCACAGGCGCTGGTTGGACTACGCTGTTGAACGGCTCCTTTGAAGGGTTCTACCGGGGGGCGACCCTGACCACAGCAGAGGCAGAGGTGACGTTGCATCTGAGGAATTCCCGGATCAATGCGCAGGGAGTGGAGGCGGCCACATTGACCGCTACGCTGCGACGCGGCCTGCTGACGCTGAGAGGACGGGCGGTATGGCCAGATGGATCACTCCAGCTGGAGGCCCGAGCCGACTCGCTGACGACCGATCCAGTGTACACCATTGAGCGGTTACGCTTTCAGGGCGTGAACCTGGCGGCTTGGACCGGACAATCGCAGTTCCAGACCCGGCTGAACGGGGCATTGATCCTTCACGGACGGGGTGCAGATCCTCGACGCATGCAACTGAGCAGCCGATTGCGGCTCGATGCTTCGGAGGTCAATGGTCGATCGGTTGCCGGGCAGTTTCGCGTAACCGCCATAGCCGGTCGGTGGGAAGCCAGCGGGCGGTTTGGTATGGCTGGCGGACAGGCCCGCTTTGATGTCGGCTTGATGCTGAGGGGGCCGACGCCTCGCTACGCGTTGACGTTCACGGCTGAACAGCTCGACCTGATGCCCCTGCTCGGGATTGACACCCTTTCGAGTCGTCTGTCGCTCGAAATGGCCCTGGAAGGAGAAGGCGTAGCGCCAAGCACGATGCAGGTGCGTGGTCACCTGCACAGTGAGGGCGCCTCTCTCGACGCGCTGACGATCGATCGGTTTGAGGCTCGTTTTTCGATGGAGGAGGGCCTGCTGCATCTTGATACCCTGCAGCTACGAAGCAATGTGGCGGCTGTGGAAGGTAAGGGGCAATTAGCGGTGGTTGATCCAGCAGGCACGCGCCTCTCCGAGCTGACCCTTCAGGTGCAGCTCCACCAGTTGCAGCCGCTGCGACGGCTTGTGGGAGCCCGTCTGCTTTCTCTGGATAGCGGCTACCTTGAGGCACGCGCCTACGGACGGCCTGGACAGCTTCGCTTTGAGGGACGCTGGAGTCTGCAAAATCTAATCTTCGATGAGCTGCGGCTTGTGGAGCTGAAAGGGCGCACGGCTGGTGAACTGGACCGGGCCCGTCGGTTGGCTAAGGCCGAAGCACGCACTCGGGTGCGTTTGCTGACACTGGGCACGTTTCAGGTCGAAGCTGCACGTGCCGAGTTACGCTACGATGGTCGCCTGGCCGATTATGAGCTGCGTCTGGCAGTGGATCGCCGACATACCGTCCGTCTTGAAGGACAGGCACTACCGGAACAACAGGCGATTCGGCTGACGCGACTCGATCTCCGATTGCACGATGCCCGCTGGCGTTTGCTACAACCGGCTACCTTTACCTATGGCACGGCTTATCGCGTCCAGGGATTGCTGCTTTATACCGAGGCGCAGGATCAACAGCTGGCAGTTGACGGGGTAATCGATCCGGACGGTACGCAGAGCTTTGTGCTTACATTGGAAGGCTTTCGTCTGGAGACCATCACCGACCTGTTTGAACTGGACGGGTTGGGCGGAGCGCTCAGCGGAACGGTGGATCTGACCGGTCCGGCCACGGCGCCCCGGTTGAGCGGACAGCTGCTGCTGGATCTGGTCTCGGAAGGACGTCCGGTAGGCGATCTGCGGTTCGTGCTGCAGTACGACAGCCTGCGGCTCTGGATGGATGCCCGGTTGCTGCACCAGGCCGATGCGAGTACGATGACGCTGCGCGGGACCATACCACTGGACCTGCGGCTACAGGTACCCCCGGAAGCCCCCCCGTTCGATCCAGATCAGGCACCCCTCGACCTGACCCTGACCGCCGATACGTTCGCCATTGCCTGGATTCAGCCCTTCCTGGATCCTGAGATCCTGCGGAATGTGCGTGGGCGGCTGGTCGGACAGCTCCATATTGGTGGGACACCGACCACGCCCTTACTGGATGGACAGGTCCGCCTTTTTGACGGAGCCGTCTATCTGCCAGCATTAGGGGTTTCCTATCGGAATATTCGGGCAGAAGCCCGCATGACGGGTAATCGGATGCTGGTAACATATTTCGAATTGCACTCGGGCGGACGGCTTACCGGAAGCGGTACGGTACAGTTTGAAGCGTTGACACTGGGCACGCTCGACCTGCGCATGGAGGCCCAGTCATTTCTGGCGGCCGACAACCGTGCTTATCGGACTGTTCTTTCGGGTACGCTGACGTTGAGGGGGACCACCGAACAGCCGGAAGTGGCCGGCAACCTGCAGGTGATCAGCGCCGACATTTACCTGATCGAGCAGACTGCGGTGGCCGACATGGAGCACGTCCGGCTCACCGAAGCCGATTTGCAGATGCTACGCCAGTACTTTGGCGTGCGCATCACCGAAGCAGATACCATTACTTTTGATTTCTATGAAGCTGCGCGTATGCAACTGAACCTGCGCATGGAACGCGACGTGTGGCTTCGTTCAAACGCTAATCCTGAAATGACCGTCCAGTTTACAGGCACGCTTACGGTGCAGAAAGAACCCTATCAGGATCTACAGCTCTTCGGAACCATCGAAGTGATTCCCGAACGCAGCTACATCGTGCAATTCGGCAAAAGGTTTGATATTACGGAAGGAACGCTTTCATTCAACGGGCCAGCCGACGATCCGGAGCTCAAGCTGAAAGCGCGGTATGTCGTGCCGGCGCGTGAAGATCAATCAAACCAGGTGATCATCCTGCTGTCGGTCAGTGGGCGATTGGAACGGCTCGATCTGACGTTGACGTCGGAAAATCCATCGGGACTCGACTTGCCAGATATGATCTCGTACATTGTCTTCGGACGTCCGGCCGGGCAGGCACTTGCCTCCCTGGCTCCCGGTCGTAACAGGGCAGGGGGTGGGTTGCTGGGACGTGGAGCTGGCTTGGCGCTTGGACAGCTGGCTGGCATTGTCGAGGGACTTGCTGGTGAAGAACTTGGACTGGATGTGGTCGAAATCGAACCTGACGGCCTCCAGGGTGCCAAGCTGACCGTTGGTAAATACGTCTCACCCCGCCTGTTTGCGGCTGTCAGCCGACCGATCGCCTTTGGAAGAAACATAGCCACACAGCGGACGGAAGTCTATACAGAGTTTACGGTCGAATACACCATTTTCGACGCAATGATTGTGCGCGTGACCAGCCAGGGGACGACGATGCGGATCAACCTGCTGTGGCGCTATGCCTACTGAGCCGGAAGCCCTCGACATTCCAGTGCGTCCTTCCGAACGCATCGGCCGCGCATTTTTTGAACGGGCCGGTGGGCTGGTGCTGTTTATTGGTCGATTCTTTCGCGACGTGTGGCGTCCCCCCTATGAAGTACGCGAGTTGATCAACCAGATGGATGAAGCTGGCTCGAAGAGCTTTATCCTGACGGCCGTTACGGGCATGGCCATCGGAGTGGTACTGGCCATGCAGAGCCGGGGAACGCTTGCCCGCTTCGGTGCTGAGGCGGTACTGCCTAATATGCTGGCCCTTTCGGTTTTTAAAGAGATTGGCCCGGTTATCACGTCGCTGGTACTGGCCGGACGTCTGGGCGCTGGCATGGCGGCCGAACTGGGCTCAATGCGCGTAACTGAGCAGATCGACGCGCTCGAAGTGGCGGCGCTTAAGCCTTTCCATTACCTGGTGATTACGCGGGTGCTGGCCTGCGTGGTGATGTTTCCGATTCTGACGATCTGGACGAACATGATTGCCCTGGCTGGCGGCTATGTTGAGTCGGTCATCTCAGCGGACATGGACTATCGACTTTTCTGGAACAGTGCGTTTTCCAGCCTGCGTTTTGCGGATCTGTTTGTCGATACGCTCAAGACCAGTGTGTTCGGCTTTCTGGTGGGCATTGTCAGCTGTTATCTGGGCTATACCGTGCAGGGAAGTACGCGTGAGGTCGGACAGGCGGCTATGCAGGCAGTGGTGATTTCGTCGTTGTTGATTTTGCTGGCCGACGTGGTCGTTGTCCGCATTTCGCTGTTTCTGTATGGCGCCCTGTGATAGGTTGACCCGGTATAGGAAAGGAAACGTCGGGGATTGCCACTAAGGCTTCTCCTGAAAACCGCCCCACCCCCAACGTGTCAAAGCGCGCTAACTCCAAATGCGCCGTCTACCGCACCAGCTCGGACTGGCATACCAGCTGCTGACCGTGTCACCGACGGTATAAGACCAGTTCAGGCCAGGTGATGTGCTTTCTTTGCTGGGTAGGGGGATCAGAGGGCCTGAGGGGGTTGTCTGTTGGGGCAGCGTTGCCGTCAAAAGCCGCCGTGCGCGGTTGGGTGGGGGTTGGTTGGAGGCCCCTTTCACGAAGGGAGACTGGTTTATGTGAAGACCGTTGCGTTGATGGACGCGGCCTATCGGCTACAGGTTCGCTGAGAAGGTCGCCAGATGGAAAAGGTTCAGCGGGGGTACGTCCACGAGGGCAGGCGAGCATTTATTGTTTCTTCAGAGAGCGGCGGACAAAGTAAGGGATGACTTTTCTCCGAAGCAGAATGTACCCGGGAAGCTCCAGGGTTGTAAGGGAAGTTTGCGTCGTTACGGGCATTACTTAAAGTGGTAACTGTTACAGAGGCAACATGGACGTTGCGGATTTTACTATATTGAACCCAACTTTTTTCAGAAGACGTATTCGTGCAGATCCTGTCCGCTTTTAGATCATCTGGAGCAATGCCGTCGCCCGAGATTGTGGTAGCATTGCGCGATGTGCATAAGCGTTTCGGGGAGCGAGAGGTACTGCGTGGGGTGTCGCTGGACGTGCCGGCGGGCACCTCGGCGGTGGTCATGGGCGGCTCGGGGACAGGCAAAAGCGTACTGCTCAAGCACATTGTGCGCCTGCTGGTGCCCGACCGCGGCGCCGTGTGGGTGTTCGGCCAGCGGGTTGATCAGCTCGAAGGCGAGGCGCTCGATCGGCTACGCCTTTCGGTCGGCTATCTTTTTCAGAGCGGGGCCCTGTTCGATTCAATGACCGTGTACGAAAACCTGAACTTTTTGCTGGAACGGCATACCCGGCTCAGCCGGGCCGAGCGCCGCGATCGTATTCTGGAGACGCTTGAGTGGGTGGGCCTGGGGCATACGGCTATGCAATACCCGGCCGAGCTTTCCGGTGGCCAGCGCAAACGCATTGCCCTGGCCCGGGCGATCATCCTGGAGCCCCGGTTGCTGCTGTACGACGAGCCCACCACCGGACTTGACCCGGTTTCGGTCCGCACCGTCTCGGAGCTTATCGTGCGTCTGCGCGACGAACGGGGCATTACGTCGATAGCCATCACCCACGATCTGCTCTGCGCGGAAATCATTGCCGACCGGGCGCATTTTCTGCACGAAGGACGCATTGTGATGAGCGGAACGCTTGACGAATTGAGACGGGCCGATCACCCTGTGCTACGCAACTTCTTCGGAGCCTGACGAATTCAAGCCATTGCGCTACGGCTTTTTCATGATAGGGGTTCACGAACCAGGTACCATCATGTCGCGGGAAGTACGGGTTGGACTACTGGCGCTGGCGGGGATTACCCTGTTCGTTGTGGCACTGTTTGCCATTGCGAACCGATCCTTCCTGCTGAGCGATACGTTTTTGTTGCGCGCCCGCTTCAACCGGGTGGCGGGTCTGGTGCCCGGTGCGCCTGTTCAATTTCAGGGCGTGAACGTCGGACGCGTCGAGTCGGTGCAGCTTCCGCCAGAGCCGGGGGGACGGATTGAGGTAACCATGGCCATCAAAGAAGAAGCCCGACGCGTCATTCATTCACGCACCCAGGCACAGATCAAAAGCGAAGGACTGGTCGGGCAGCAAATCGTGGTGCTGGTCAATCCGCCGGGCGTTCAGGGCGAGCCGGTTTCAGAAGGCGACCTGATTGTGGGCGTCGATCCGTTCGACCTGTTTGAGATCACCGACCGGACACTGGCCTCGGTGCAGCGCTTTGAGGATGCGGCCAATGCCTTCCGGCAGATTATGCTGGACGTACAGGCCGGCGAAGGAACGCTGGGCAAGCTGATCTACGATCCCACGCTCTACAACGAGTTTGTCGCTACCACAAACGAGACGCGGCGCGTGCTGAATAACCTGGCTAACAATGCCGAGGCGCTGGTAGCACTGGCCGAGGAGGCCACGCAGGGCGTGCAATCGATCCTGGATAAGATCGATCAGGGTGAGGGGACAGTGGCCCGTATGCTGAACGACCCGGCATTGTACGAGCGATTGCTGGCTACGGCCGATACGTTGCGACAGGTGGCGTCTGACCTGCGGGCCATTACAGGTGCCGCCGAGAATGCGGCCAACTGGGGAGCGCTGGGCGCTTATCGATTTGCCGAGCTTATGGAAGCGGCCAAGCATAACTGGCTTTTCCGCCGTTACTTTGAGGAGCGTGGCTACATGGAACGCGCTCCTTTCGAGGTGCGGGAACGGGCCATCGAACAGGCTTATCGCCAGTTGCAGGCACGTATGCGGGAGCTGGAGGCTTGGGAACGACAATTGCAGGAACGCGAAGCACGGCTGAAAGCCCTGGAGACCCGCCTGTCGGCCCTGGCCGACTCGCTGGCCGGCACTGACGGGCATTAAGAACGCGGGAAATATGACGCCTCCGAAGTTTACGCCAAACAATCTGGAAGAACCTCGGCTGGGGCCGTTCGAGACGCTCCTGCTGGGCGGTGGCCTGGCACTGTTTCTGGCACTCCTCTATGAGATGCGGGAGTTTTTAACTCCACCGCTGATCTCAATCGCGGCGATCATCCTGCTCTGGCCGTTGCGGCATTATCGATCGGTACGGGCGCTACTGTTCTCCGGTGGATTTTTGTTGCTGTTCTGGCTGCTGAGCCAGCTTCGAGTAGTGCTCATCCCGTTCGTCCTGGCCTATTTGTTGGCGTATCTGTGCAATCCACTCGTTGATCTACTGGAGCGGCGCTTACATGTGCCCCGCTGGGTCTCGGCACTGACGGTTACCGTGCTGGTGGTAGGGGTGCTTAGTACCATCCTGCTGCTGCTGGTTCCCACCATCGTGAGGCAGCTCATTGAACTCATTAACCAGTTGCTGAACAGCATCGGCGAACTGCGTCGCTGGCTTTTTGAAAACCCGCTGCTGGATCGACTGGAAGAAGTACTTCCGATCGATCGCCAGGCCCTGGTTCAACAGCTTACTGCATTTCTGCAGGCCCAGCTCAATGCACTGACCAGCAAGCTTCCAGATACGCTGGCCACTGTAGCACAATCGATCGGCTCGCTGCTGGGAGCATTGACGGTACTGGCCATTCTACCCATGCTCATCTTCTACACGCTGAAAGACTATCCCAAACTGCAAGAGGTCCTGATCGGCCTATTTCCCAAGCACAACGGCCGCCGCGATTACTTGATGTATGCCGGTACGGTGGTGGGCAACTACTTGCGCGGCCAGCTTTTGATCAGCCTGATTGCCGCCTTCAACGTGTCGGTCGCCCTGGTGATTTTCGATGTGCCCTTCGCTCTGTTAATTGGCCTGCTGGCTGGTGTGCTCAACCTGATCCCCAACCTGGGGGCGGTGGTGACGAACATCATCGCGTTGCTGATTGCATTGCTTTTTGGTGATCCGCCGTTGCTGGATGCCGTGATCGTAACGGCGGTGCTGCTGGGGCAGGGCTTGCTGGAGGCCAGTGTGCTGTCGCCTCATATTCTGAGCCATCAGGTGGGGTTGCATCCGATATTGATCCTGCTGTCGCTGTTCGTGTTTGGATACTTTCTGGGAGCGTTTGGCTTACTTATCGCCGTGCCCACCACCGCCATCCTGGTGGGGTTCTATCAGAGCTACCGGGAGGCTCGCGAGAAGCTGGCCATCCCTGCACCTTCCGAGTCTACCAGCATGGCAGAATAGGTCATGACCGAAAAGCATGTACCCATCCGCTCCTGTGTGGTCTGCCGCACGCGACGTCCCAAGCACGAGCTGGTGCGTATTGTACGCCGTCCGGATGGCCGCGTCGAGCTGGACCTCGAGCAGAAGAAACCCGGCCGCGGCGCCTACCTGTGTTCGCGTCCTGCCTGCTGGAATCTGAAAAAGGCGCTCCCCCGCCTGCAACGGGCACTGCGTACCGAACTCGACGCCGAAGCGCGTGCTGCGCTGGCCGCCTGGGCCGAAAGATTGCAGCAATGCGAGGAGCAGGGTACATAGCTGCAGCATCTATTTGGCATCGAAGCCAGAGGGATCTGGCGAGATGGGAATCCAGGGGTTTTGCGCATTATTGTGGAGGAACGTAGAAGAAAGATGGATAGCGCGGGACTGCTCAGGAGTCTCCGTGAGGCGGGGCATAGACAGAAATGCAGTTCGCAGATGGTTGCTCGGCCGGCATAAACTGATACGCCAGTTTGCAGCTGTTTTTTTTCCGCGAGAGAGACTTGACATAGCGCTTTTTTTTACACTAAAGCTCAAGAGGAAGCATTTCTAACCAAACAAATCAGGAGGGCGCCATGAAACGGTTTGCTTTGATCCTGCTTTTACTCGGAGCCCTGTTAGCCGGCGTCAGCTTGCGGGGCGATAATCCGCTTTATGCTGGTGATTCCTGCCACGAAAACGGATATTGCCAGGATGCCGGGTGTGATGACCGCGGAAAGTGGCCGTGTACGTATATGGATTGTGGCAATGGTACGGAGTTATGCCTCAATTCCTTCCCCAAGGAGTAATGAAAAACTACAGGTGGCTGTTGTTGTTAGGCGCGGTGTTGATTGCGGGTGTCGTGCTGTGGAGGTTACGGGCCACCTCCCGGCACGACACCGGCCGCCGTCTGGTTGCCACGTTGCGCATGGTCGGGAGGATAGGTACGGAGGTGCCACAGTTTACGCCTCGAGGACTTAAAATCTATAATAATGCCCTTTACATTGCCGATTATGGTGATCTATCGGTAAAAAAGTATAGTCTGGATGGAAGCTTGCTTGCAAGCTATGGAGGAAAACGGGGAGAAGGGCCGGGTGAATTACGTCAGATCGTCGATATTGCTGTACATGACAGCAATCTCTGGATTGTGGATACGCGTGCCCGACGCATTTTGCGCTTTGATGAGGTGACGGGGCAATTCCGTTCGGCCTTTTCTGTGGCCGATATGCATCCCCTGCGTATCGCTCAGGTTGGGCCGTATCTGTTTGTGATGGGATTGGGACCATTTGAAGAGCTATTTGTGCAGTACGACACTTCAGGTCGGCTGATCCGTCGCTTTGGGGTGGTCACGGAGCGCCAGGCCGAAATGAAAATAAATATGCAGGGGGTGCTCGAAAATATGGGCGATACGGCGCTGGTTTTCGTACCGACATTTGCCGGATATGCTTTTGTTTTTGATACAACTGGTGTGCTTCGTACACGTATGCCTCTTTTAGATACCCGCCCATTTCCCAAACCCAGGACAGAGGAGAGGGCAGGAGGGCGCATCTACTATGCCTCCGGTTCAGCCGTGTGGAATATGAATGCCTGGATTGATCACAATTTTCTCTTTATCAACACGGTGTATCAAAAGCCTGAAAAGCAATATTTTGTCGATCAATACGATCTACGAACCGGACATTATGTT
The DNA here is from genome assembly GCA_030950375.1 of Rhodothermus sp. GTDB lineage: Bacteria > Bacteroidota > Rhodothermia > Rhodothermales > Rhodothermaceae > Rhodothermus. The sequence goes on from JAUZRN010000002.1 coordinate 50,220, forward strand.
CATTCTATTCTAATTCCAAGTATGGAAAATTATCTGGAAGCCTATTGGATAAAGGATAAAGTTTTTGTATTAAGTGACACTTCTGTTGTTGTATATTCTGTGCAACCAGAATAAAGGGTGTTCGCTTATGATAATTTGTGAGATATGCTGAGGTCAGAGCCAGTCCTGGTCAGAAATCATGCGACGTCGATACATGCGCTTCTGTTTGGCAGTATTGGGGCTTATAGTCGGTGGCGTATTGTGGTATCTGTGGTCCATCCAGAAGGACACCGGCCAGCATCTTATCAGAGTGGCACAGCATGCAGTTAGGCGCATTGGAGGAGAGCCACCCTATCTGCTCCACCCTTCCTTCATAAAGCTGATCGTACGTTATACGTGGCCGACAACGGGGATTGGTCGGTAAAGAAGTACAGTCTGGAGGGGAAGTTACTGGCACGCTACGGAGGAAGGCGAGGAGAAGGACCCGGGGAATTACTGGGAATCGGGGATATTGCTGTGTACCGGGAGCATTTATGGGTTGTCGATATTCAAGCCCGGAAGCTGCTGCACTTCGACGAAAAAACAGGTCGGTATCTCGGCGAATTCAAAACGCCTGATCTGTATCCGCTGCGTATTGCCCAGGTTGGGCCTTATCTGTTCGTACTGGGATTAGGGCCGTTTGAAGAATTAATTGTCCAATATGATACTGCTGGACAATTGCGCCGTCGCTTTGGACACCTGACAGACCGGTAGTATGCCAGAAAAATTAACATGTCCGGGGAGCTTATCGGTCTTGGTGATTCGGCCCTGGTTTTTGTGCCGTTGATGGCCGGCCATGCTTTCCTCTTCGATACCACGGGGACGTTGCGGATGCGCATGCCGCTTCTGGATACGCGTCCTTTCCCGACTCCAGACGTTGAAGAGCGTTCGGCAGGGCGGGCTTACCGTGCTGTGCAACCGGATACGCTGAATCTGAGTGTCTGCGCGATGTATTGACGGTTTATACCGTCTATGTAAAGCCAGAGCGGCGTTATTTCAGATTCCTACGACCTGCGCCGCAAACACTATCTCCATTCTGTAGAACTGCGTGCGCCGGAATTTATCTGGTATGCTTATCGGGTGGAGGACCGAGCTTACGTGTTGCACCGTGCTGCAAGTGGAGCGGCGTTAGGGCTGTATCAGACTGATCCGACTACATCGTGTGGCACTTCTGTCCTGTCAGCCTTCATGGTCGGTGGCTTGGAAGACATTGCTGTACGGATCGAGTAAAGGAGCGAAACGATAGGGGGAGCCTGGATCCTCCTGGCGTGGGTGGCGTGGAAGGGCGCCGCAGAGGAGGAAAGGCATATGCGGTTTATTCTGGAACACGTCGACGCAGAGACGCGCGCGCGGGCCGGACGGCTCGAAACGCCGCATGGCGTGGTCGAAACGCCCATCTTCATGCCGGTGGGGACGGTTGGCAGTGTGAAGGCGGTCAGCCCCCGGGAGCTTCGCCAGGATGTCGGGGCGCAGATCATCCTGGGCAATACCTACCATCTCTACCTGCGGCCCGGGCTTGAGGTGTTGCGTCAGGCGGGGGGACTGCATCGCTTCATGGGATGGGATGGGCCCATGCTGACTGACTCCGGAGGCTTTCAGGTCTTTTCGCTGGCAGCTCTGCGCAAGTTGACCGAAGAGGGCGTCTGGTTCCAGAGTCATCTGGACGGCTCCCGACACCTGTTCACGCCGGAAAACGTGATCGATTATCAGCGGGTGATCGGGGCCGACATCATGATGGTGCTGGACGAGTGTCCGCCGGGGGATGCCTCGATGGAAGCCGCACGCCGGGCTCATGAACTGACGTTGCGCTGGGCCGAGCGAAGCAAACGCCGCTTTGAAGAAACCGCGCCGCTTTACGGCTATGCGCAGGCGCTGTTTGCCATTGTACAGGGTGGCGTGTTTCCCGAACTGCGGCGGGCTTCAGCCCGTGCGCTGGTGGACATGGATTTTCCCGGCTATGCCATCGGCGGGCTTTCGGTAGGCGAACCGACCGCCCTCATGTATGAGATGGTGGAAGTGGTCACGGAAATGCTTCCTGCCGAAAAACCGCGCTACCTGATGGGCGTGGGCACGCCGGCTAACCTGCTCGAAAACATTGCGCGCGGGGTGGATCTGTTCGATTGCGTGATGCCCACACGCAACGGTCGCAACGGTACGATCTTCACCACCGAGGGGATGCTGAACATCCGCAATCGAAAGTGGCAGACCGATTTTTCGCCCCTGGATCCGGGCCTGGAGGGCTACGTTTCGCAAACCTTCACGAAAGCTTATGTGCGCCATCTCTTTCAGGCGGGCGAAATTCTCGGCCTACAGATTGCCACACTGCAGAACCTGAGCTTTTACCTGTGGCTCATGCGGGAGGCCCGTCGGGCGATTCTGGAAGGACGTTATCGAAGCTGGATGGCCGAGATGCTACCGCGCGTTAGCCGTCGGTTATGAAGCCGAACCGTCTGGGTGAGCGATGCGTTAGAGCAAAACACGTGTAGCAGGCCATTTGCATACCCTATGCCCCGGCAGTTTGACATTCCGGTTTTTTATCGGAGCCCGATCATCTCGCGCGTCAAGGAGGCGCGTCGCCGCCAGGATCCGCGCAAGAAAGACTTTTCACCGACGGTGCTGGACTTTGGACCGGTTCGCTTCAAGCTGGCGCGGCACTTCGGATTCTGCTACGGCGTGGAGCAGGCCGTCGAGATTGCCTATCAGGCCCTGGAGGAAAATCCGGGCCGGCGCATCTTTTTGCTCTCAGAAATGATCCATAATCCCCATGTGAACCGCGATCTGGAGCAGCGGGGCGTACGCTTTCTGCGTACTACGCACGGCGAGCAGCTCATTCCGTTTGAGGTGTTGCGTCCCGATGATATTGTGATCATTCCGGCCTTTGGTACGACGCCCGAAATTGAGGCTGAGCTGGCTGCTCGGGGGGTGGATGTGCGTCGGTACGATACGACCTGTCCGTTCGTCGAAAAAGTCTGGAAGCGGAGCCGTCAGCTGGGGCAACGGGGCTACACCATTGTGATTCACGGCAAACGCTATCACGAAGAGACGCGGGCAACGTTCGCGCGGGCGGCGCGGGAGGCACCGGTTGTGGTGGTGCGCGACCTGGAAGAGGCGGTCGACCTGGCCCGTGTCATCCGGGGGGAGGCCGATGCCGCTTTCTTCTACGAGCGATTCCACGATCGCTATTCAGAGGGTTTCGACCCAGAGCGCGACCTGGTTCGCATTGGTGTGGTGAACCAGACCACTATGCTGGCTACCGAGACGCAGGCCATTGCCGACCTGTTGCGCCAGGCCATGGTGGATCGCTATGGGTCGGAAAATCTGCACGAACACTTTGCCGACACGAGCGATACACTCTGCTACGCCACGCATGAGAACCAGCAGGCCACGCGGGCATTGATCGCCTCGGGGGGCGATCTGGCGCTGGTGGTTGGCGGCTACAATTCGTCAAACACCAGCCATCTGGTGGAATTGTGCGCCGAGCGCATGCCCACCTATTTCATCAAAGGGCCGGAGGAGCTACTTTCACCCACGCGCATTCGCCATTTCGATCTCGCTACCGGCACCGTTCGGGAAACCGAAAACTGGCTGCCTGCACACCGACCAATGGACATTGTGCTGACGGCGGGAGCTTCGTGCCCGGATGCGCTGCTGGAAGCCGTGCTGCGCCGCGTGCTGGACTGGTTTGCGCCGGTGCGCCCTGTCGAAGAGGTGCTGGCTCCATACCTGGAAGCGCTCGCCTGAATACGAATGGCCTGGTATCAGGAATGGTTTGATCGCGACGAGTACGAACTGGTCTATCACCGACGTGATGAGCGGGAGGCCGAACAGGTGGTAGACCTGATCGAGCGTCTGGTAAAGCCGGCACCGGGTAGTGAGATTCTGGACGTGGGCTGCGGCCGAGGACGACATGCGCGGGTGCTGGCCCGTCGTGGTTATCGGGTGACCGGCATTGATGTGGCCGAACATGCGCTGCAGGTAGCCCGTCAGCGTGCAGCAGCCGAAGGCCTGCACCATGTGCAGTTTCTGCGGCACGATATGCGTCAGCCCTTCTGCCAGGCCTGTTTCGACGGCGTCGTTAACCTGTTTACGGCCTTTGGTTTTTTTGAGGAAGAAACGGACCATCAGCGGGCGCTTCAGGCAATGGCAACGGCGCTACGCCCCGGTGGCTGGCTGGTGCAGGACTTTCTGAACGCCGACTACGTGCGTCGCCATCTGGTCCCGCGCGATCGGTTTCAACTGAATGGGATTGAGGTCATTCAGGAACGCTGGATTGAAAACGGGCGGGTGAACAAGCGTATTCGCCTGCGGCAAGGAGAGACCGAAGAGGTTTTTTACGAATCGGTTCGTCTGCTTCGGCTTGAAGATTTCCAGGCGCTGTATTGCGCGGTTGGATTGACCCTGCAAGCTACCCTGGGCGACTATACAGGGCAACCATTTTCGCCGGAAAGTCCTCGTCTGATCCTTTATGCCCGCAAGGCTACGACATAGCTGGATGCTGGTGTTACTGGGACTGCTCGGGTGTGATCTGTTTGCACCACGCAAGCCGGAACCACCGGCGGCCGAAAGTGGCACGTTTCTACAACCAGATACGCCCGAGCGGGTTGTGGAAAACCTGCAGACGGCCATTGCTGAGCGTAACGCTGGCAACTACGTGCGTTCGCTGGCCGAAAACTTTACGTTTGTGCCTACGGCTTTGGCGCAGAGTCGTGATCCGGCTTTATGGGACGGATGGAATCGTGCGCGCGAAGAGCAATACTTTACCGCTATGGTCGCTGCTGTAACCCCTTCGGCCATTCCGCATTTGCAGCTTACCGGGCGGACGGCCAACTTTGAAAGTGACCGCCGCTATATTCTGGAAGCCACATATCGGCTCACGGTGCCCCACACGCGGCCGGATGCACCCACCATTGTCGAAGGACGTCTGATCTGGGAAATTGTGCAGCAAGCCAGTGGCCTCTGGGCCCTGGAACGGTGGACCGACCGCCAGCAAAGTGAAATGCCGTCCTGGAGTGACCTGAAGCGGGCCTTTATTAACTGATAGATGGATCCCTGTCGGGCAGGGCCGGGCGTACGCCCTGCGCCCGCGGCGCCGAACGCACCTCCGGCCGCCGCCAGAGCGGGACCGACGAGCAGGGTTCGCCGTACATCACCTTGCGAGCTACGTCCTGAAGGTAACGCACCGCCTGCACATAGGCATCGACCGGCACAATCTTGCTGGCGCAGCCTTTGACCACTACGATGCGGTCCCGATACTTCGACCAGTCTTCCTGCGCCAGCGCTCGTACAAAGTAATCGCGCAGCAGCTCTTCACGCCGCCCGAACGCCACGGATCGGGCGATACCATGTAGCTTCGTAGCTACGAGCATGTAGGCCCAGATGGGAATAATAGCGTCCGTCGAACAGTAAATGGCTACATGCTGATCGGCATACTGCGACCAGTCATGCGCCTGTACCTGCTGTCGAAAGGGTTTTTCGCGTAAGATTAAGCCTTCTTCAAGAAACAAGGCCAGGTCCAGCTCGACGATTGGATGTTCGTCCCAGAGCGCCTCCAGATTGTAGACAACAATGTCGCTTTGTGCTACGCGGTTGACAATCGGTTCCATGGTCGGCATCTCGGTTAAGCGGCAGGTGTTGCGAACGGGTTCGACTGCCGACGTAGTTGCTGGATCGTGGTGATTAACAGTTCTACGGCGTTGCTAATATCAACGTCGGTTGTGAAACGACCCAGACTGATACGGATGGTGCATTGTGCGTCGGCGGTACTGAGCCCCATGGCCCGGAGCACATGACTGGGTTTGCCACGGCCTGAGCCACAGGCGCTGCCGGCCGAGAGCGCCAGCGTGCGCACCGCGGTCAACAGCCGATCGGCCCGGACACCCGGGATCGTCACACTGCTCGTCTGGGGCAGGCGCGGTGCCTGCGCTCCGTTGATACGCACGTCAGGCAGGGCCCGCAGCAACTCCTGTTCTAACCGATCGCGCAGGGCCTGCAGGCGAGCTCTTTCGCCGGACATTTCTTGAGCAGCCAGTTCGGCAGCTGCTCCCATGCCGACAATGGCCGGAACGTTCAGCGTGCCACTGCGCAGCCCCTGCTCATGCCCGCCCCCATCCAGCAATGGCACCAGACGGAGAGGGGGATGGCGACGCACATAGAGTACGCCAGCTCCTTTGGGCCCATAGAACTTGTGCGCCGAACAGGCCAGCAGATCAATGCCTTCCACCGTGACCGGGATCTTTCCGACGGCCTGCGTGGCATCAACCAGCAAAGGTACACCGTGAGCCTGCGTGCGCCGGGCGATTTCCTGGATGGGGTGGATCACCCCGGTCTCGTTGTTGGCCCACATGACGGCGACCAGGATAGTCCGGGGCGTCAGTGCTGCTTCCAGCGCCTCGGGGTCCAGCTGTCCCTGGGCATCGACGGGCAGATAGGTCACCTGCCAGCCCCGACGCTCCAGCGCCCGACAGGCTTCCAGTACGGCTGCATGTTCGGTTTGAACCGTCACGATATGCTGTCCCCGATGCCGGGATGCCTCAGCTACGCCCTTGATGGCCAGGTTCAACGCTTCCGTGGCGCCACTGGTAAAGATCAAGCTTTCCGGTTCGGCACTCAGCAGGGCTGCCACTTGCTCCCGAGCGACTTCGACGGCTGCCTCGGCTTCAAGGCCGAGCGTGTGGCCCTTGCTGGCGGGATTGCCAAAGCGCTCCGTGAAGTAGGGCAACATGCGCTCCAGCACCCGGGCATCAACAGGGGTGGTGGCATTATAATCCAGATAAATGGGGCGTCGCATGGGGGTGAGACCAACAAAAGTAACCTCCGTTGAAACGGAAGGGCGCAAGGGGAGTTTCGCCGCAAAACAAAAGGCGGCAACGCCTGCTCCAGAAGGCATTGCCGCATATCCGTTCAACCGACCCGGCTGCCATCAGGGTGACCATATAAAATTTAGACTGTATCTAAACAATATGCTGTGTAGATTCGGTGAAAATGGGAGGCGAGGGCTGTGGTGGCGTGGTCTGCTGGTGCTGGTGGCTGCATGGTTGATGGCCTGTGGAGACGTGTCCACCGGGCTGGAGACCGAGCGTATCGTGGCTGGCGTGGACCTGAACCAGCTGTTCGCACCACCGACTGCATCGGAGCGCCAGCAGGTGTTGGATGACTGGGCGATGCGCGATGTGGCGGTGCATGATGTGCAGCTGGTGGCGCAGGCCCGGGTAGTACTGGACGACGTGCCCGCAACGCTTCATCTGCTGCGCCATACGGTGGTGGGGCAGCAGCACGTAGGGGCCGTAATTATTCCTGATACGCTGCAGATGCTGGCTCCGGTGCTGGTATGGTTGCATGGAGGCGACGAAGGGGTTCGACTGGAGACCGATGTCTGGCCGCTGGCCGACAGCCTGAACCTGTCACGCTTTGTGCTGGTCGTGCCAGCATTTCGGGGAGAAGCCCTTGTCTATCGGGGATTTACGTTTCCCGCCGAAGGCGTTCGAAATCCCTGGGATGGCGATGTTGATGATGCACTGGCGCTGCTCTACGCGGTGTGGACGCGGTTTTCGATAGTTGATACGGGACGCGTTGTGGTGCTTGGCATCGATCGAGGGGCCACGTCTGCACTGATCATGGCCATCCGCGAGGAGCGTATTCGGGTTGCGATAGGCGTGGCCGGCCTTACGGATTTTTTTGAAGATTTTATGCAACAGGTCGTCGAGGAGGCACTGCAGGGGACGATTCGCCCGATTCCAGGACTATCGGCCTTCGTCGAACAGGTGCTGGTTCCCTTGAAAGAGGGGCAGCTATCGATGGCGGCTGCACGTCTGGCCTTACTTCGGCGTTCGCCTGTTTATTTTTCCGAACGCTTACCGGCAGGCCAGTGGCACCACGGGCGTAACGATCCGGTAGTTGCAGTAGCACAGGCGATGCGGTTGGATGCGGGACGTCCGGATCGATTTCAGGTTTATCTGTACGATGGGGAAGGCCGTGATCTAATGTCCATGCCGGGAAGTCTGGAACGCATCCGCGGGCTACTGCAGGAGGTGATCCTATGAGCGAGGCGGTGTTTCATATTCATCCGGTTCGAAACGAGGCCGAGTGGGCACGGGCCCGGGCTATTCGAGAGCGTGTTTTTATTCAGGAGCAGGGTTGCTCGCCTGAGGAAGAGTGGGACGGGTACGATGAGGTTAGTCGGCACTTTCTCGGATGGGTAGGCGATGTGCCGGTGGCCACAGCGCGTTGGCGCGTGGTACCGTTTAACGAGCGGTTGGTCGCTAAGCTGGAACGCTTTGCGGTGTTACCGGAATATCGAGGATACGGCTACGGCCGGGCGATGGTGCAGTACGTGATGGAAGATGCGCGGCGGGCCGGTTTCTCGACGTTGCTGATTCATGCGCAGGCGCACCTGGAGCGCTTCTATGAAGGACTGGGTTTCCGAAGCACCGGCGCTCGCTTTATGGAGGCCGGTATTCCGCATGTGCAGATGATCTGGCAGCAATAAAAAAGCGCCGATCGGCTTTAAACCGATCGGCGCTTGCGGTGCTGCGATGGGGTAGCTACAGCTGAGCCTGAACCAGGGTCGGGTTGACGCGGACCGTTGCCTTGGCCAGCAATTCTTTGAGCAGATTCTGGACCGCTTCCTGCTTGCGTTCCTGCAGAAGCTGCTCACGAGCTTCCGCCACGTCCATAGGTGTTCCCTGTCGACGCTCCAGCAGTCGGATCAGGTGATAGCCGAAGCGGGTGCGTACCGGCTCGGGCGTTACGTCGCCGGAGTCGGCCAGGGCGAACGCCGCCTGTTCAAACGCTTCGACGGTCTCGCCGCGTCGGATAAAGCCCAGGTCGCCTCCTTCTTGCGCGCTGCCATCTTCGCTGTGGCGGCGCGCCATCTCGGCAAAGTCGGCACCGGCACGGATGCTGTCGAGCACGGCCTGGGCCCGTGCCTTTACGGCAGCGGCTTCCTCCTCAGAGGCGTCCGGGGCCAGCCGGAAGAGAATATGCTGAACGTGTACTTCTTCGGCTTGCTGCTGCCGAAACTGTTCGATTTCTTCTTCGGAAGGTGGTGTCGCACGGGATTCGATCTGCTCGCGGAACGTCCGTTGGCGCACCATCTGCGCGATCATGCCGCGTAGTGAGTCTTCCGTCAGTCCGTCCTGGGCCAGCGCTTCCTGAAAAGCTTCAGGGCTTGGAAAGCGAGCCCGGATCTGATTCAGCTCCTGTTCAACGGCGGTCGGGTCGGCCTGAATGCCCTGGCGTGCAATCTCTCCGTCCACCACATGGCGTACGATAAAGTCTTCGATAATGCTTTTATGCACTTCTGGCATCAGCGCCGGGTTCATCTGGAGCTGTGGATAGCGCTGCAGGATAAAGCCCAACTGCTGACGAAATTCTTCGGCAGTTAACGTATCGGTGCCATACTCCGAAGTAACAATGGCGGCCACGGTTGAATCGGAAACCGGGGGACCTACCTGGTAGGTGTGGTCGTCATCACCAGAGGTTGTATTGGCTTCCGTGTGTTGTGCGCGGCAGCCCAGCGACAGTAGCAGCGTCATACTCAACAGGGCCGGAATGCGAAGCCACCGACCCGTGTGCAGCAACAGTGCAGCAAACATGAAGATAACCTGTTATGATAGGGTATGGAAAAAACAACGGCACTACAACGGAGTGTTCGCCAATTAGATCCGGTCTGCGTGAGCTTTCGCAAAAAAACGTTCAAGCGAAACCAGAAAATGTCTTTATGCGTTCGTTACGGCGGTTTTAAAACATGCCGCGTTCGTCTAGGGGTCTAGGACGCCAGCCTCTCACGCTGGTAACACGGGTTCGAATCCCGTACGCGGTACCAGACTCGCCGGCTTTTATGGTCGGCGGGTTTTTTATCTAAAAGGACGTTGTTTTTTTGTTTGGGGTTGAGGGACGTGGCGTGGATGAAGCAACCTTCCAGAAAAGCTTAGATCCTTTCACTGCAGCGATCGGTACCCAACGCCGAATATCTGATATGGCTGCCGAAAAGCCGACTCCGTTATCTGGAGCGTGTGTCGCAGGCGGTCGGGTGATGCCGGGCTATGTAGCTCTGTACACGTCGGCACGGCAAGGCTGATTTTAACGCGACGGCCCGCGCCGGAGATGGCCATCTGCCTTACAGGCACTTTGTGACAGCTTTTGCTGGAAGAAGGAACCGGAAGCCTTTGCAGGCACCGATGCTGCAGATCAGCCATTTTCCTATGTCTTGAAATCAGGTGCCTTTTGAGCGATGTGCTGATGAGGAGGCTGGTGTCAGATACAGTGCCTTTTTACGCGTTTTTAGTCTTTCTGGGTTTCACATTCTCTGCGGGAGAGGCTTTTTTTTAGTATCTGCAGGATCTGGCGCTTCCGGATGAGCAGCTTCGTTGCGCGCTCTTTGCAAGTTACGGCCTTTTTTACACTCCCTCAGTTCTTCGGACAGCTTCTCAGATAAAGGCCGCCAGGTGCAGGTCTGCGCGTATTTCAGCGTCCTCTGCTTCTCCAGGGAGGGAATTAGGGAGGTACGTTCCTCCTGTCACCTTGCTTTCTGGGCGCACAACATTGCTCCGACAGGTCTGCTACAGGGCGACAGCTTTTCTGGAGGGAGCTGGTTGGTATGTTCGAGTCGATCGATCCGTACGCTCCGTCGTTTGTCTGCGTGGATGAGCAGGTCGTCCTGCTTCATGCCAGGGTAAGGGCACTGATCATGTCGCTGTTCGGTTATGCCGTGATCTGCCTCAAAAAAGAAGCCCGGCCCTCAAGGGGCCGGGCTTCAGTGGGGTAGTGGGGGAGCCAATTTATCGCATCAACACCACGGAACGGGTCTGCACCTGGCTACCTACGCGCAGGCGATACAGGTACAGGCCGCTGGCAGCCGGTCGGCCAGCATCATCTGTGGCGTCCCAGATCACTGTGTGCTGCCCCGGAGACAGCAAGCCCTGCACCAGGGTACGTACCCGTTGCCCGAGCACATTATAGATTTCCAGGGTGACGGGTTGTGGGTTGGGACCGCCGAGTGTAAACCGAATCGTGGTTTGTTGACGGAACGGATTCGGGTAGCTGGGCGCCAGCTCGAAGGTGCTGGGCAGCGCAGGTGTTTCAGTGCTGGTGATGGAGGCATCGCCCAGGACCGTGACATAATCCGCAACGTAGTTCGTTGTCGCCAGGAAGGCACCGGTCTTGCCGGCCGGGGCGGCCCGACGTCCCTGCACCACTACCTGCTGTCCGGGTTGGACATCGCTCCAGTCAATGGGCTGTTGCTGTGCGTTGACCACGACCGTCTGCGCATTGATCACGAAGGTGACCTGCTGGAGGACCACTGCGTCGGCCCGCACGCTGTCGGCCTGTCCTGTCGCTTCGACGAAGTCTTCCACCTTAATCTGCAGCGCCACCAGACCGATGCCTGGCTGCACGTTCGCCTGGATTTCGACAATAAATCCGGTCTGAAGGTCAGCCAGCGTGATGGGCGTACCATCGTAGGCCAGGACCTGCGTGTTGGCGTCGACAAACACGGTCACACCCGCCACGACTAAGCTATCCGGGCCCAGCGCTTCAATCGCACCCTCCACTTCGATCGTGTCATCCTGCTGATCCTCTTTTACCCGGATCCGTACGGCCCAGTAGGTTCCATCTGGATGCACCACACCGCGCACTTCGACCTTCTGGCCTACCTGCAGATCCGCAAGCGACACCACCTGGCCACCAGGACCCAGCACCTGAGCACCCGGACGCAGCCGGAAGATCTGTCCGGCCACGGTGATCGTGCTATCGGTCAAAGCTTCAATGGGTCCCTCAACTTCGACCACAGGATGGAAGACTTTGCGGATTTTGATCTCGATGGCCAGGTAAGTACCATCATCACGCTGACGGGCTTCTACCTCGACCAACAGGCCAACCTGGAGATCCGCCAGGGTGAGCGGCTGCTCCCAAGGATCCTCGATGCGGGTATTGGCATCGACAAAGATAGTGATGCCCGCTACCACCAGGCTGTCGCTCCCGAGCGCTTCAATATGGCCTACCAGCTCCAGTTCCTGCGCGTCCAGCTGGTCTACTTCTACCTTGAGCGCGTACAGCGTATGTGTGGTGGGATCCAGATACCCTTCTACCTCCACGAATACGCCCACCTGCAATGCCGCCGGGGTGAGCGGTTGATCATCTTCGCCCTCAATCTGCGTGACAGGTGTCAGGTGGAACGTGAGCGCACCCACCGTAAAGGTGCTATCGGTACGTGCCTGAATGATTCCTTCTATTTCAACTTTACGGCGGTCCATTTCGGCGCGTTCAGGCTGTTCCACCTCAATCACAAGGGCCACCAGCTCCCCATTGACCAGGCGGGCCTTGATTTCAACAAAAACGCCGATCTGAAGGTCAGCCAGTGTCAGTGGCTGGTCATCTTCGCCCCAGATGCGCGTTGTAGGTAGAATCCGGATTGTATGGCCTCGCACCTCCAGCGTAGAGTCGCCCAGCGCTGTGATAGGCCCTTCCAGCTCGATGGTGGGGCGGTGTTCTTCTCCTTCTTCTTCCTCTTCATCAGCGCGGCTGCTGGCGACTTCCAACGCCACAAAGCGATCTCCCTGGACAACGCCTTCAACTTCCACGCGTTGTCCGACAACCAGTCGGCCAGAAATCTGGGTGGTTGCACTGAGATAAAAGGTGAGCCCTTGAACAGTGAGGGTACTGTCCGTCAGGTCCATCAGGGGACCCCAGGCTTCCACCTCATCGGTCGAATCCTGGTTTACCTGAATTTCGATTTTCAGGGCATAGTAGAAACCATCCGCTCCAAAATGTCCCGTCAGCTCAATATACTGGTTAGGCTGTAGCTGGCTTGCAGGAATGGGTTGACCTGCTGCGTCGCGGATGCGCGTCGTCGCTGTCAGATTAAACGTGATCCCATGAAGCGTCAGGGAAGTATGATCCACTGCTTCGATGGTACCTTCCAGCTCAAAACCTGGATGCTCATCGGCTTGCGCTACCTGCGCAGCAAGGCCAACCAGAAAGGCCAGCAATCCCGTAGCAATGTTACGCCGCATGATTCCTCCGTTTTGTTTTAGTGAAACACAGCACGCGACACGGGAGAGGAGCGCAACAATGATGCCAGTATAAATCCTGCACAGAATACCGGAAGAATTAGGTTATAGTGGGAAAAGGTTGAGAAAGAGCGTGCAAGATTTGCACATCAGGGTTCAAGGAGGATTAAAATCTGCACGAGCTTTTCTGCGCTATCTTAATAGCAAAAGGTACGCTGGAACTCCCGGCAGGGCCTCAGGTTGAGAGAAAACGCTGAGCTGACGTGAGCTGAAACGGTCGGTGTCATGGCAGGAGCGCCGTTGCTAAAGACCGAGCGGGTGCGCAAAATCTACGATCCCAAGGAAATCGAACCCCGCTGGTATGCTTACTGGGAAGCGCATAACTTCTTCCGGGCAGAGATTCGTTCCGATAAGACGCCGTTTGTCATCATGATGCCGCCGCCCAATGTAACAGGGCGGCTGCATATGGGGCACGCGCTGCAGGATACGATCCAGGATGTGTTGACGCGCATTCGGCGCATGCAGGGCTACGAGGCCCTCTGGCTGCCGGGTATTGACCATGCCGGCATTGCTACGCAGAATGTGGTCGAGCGTGAGCTACGTGAAAAAGAGGGCAAGACGCGGTATGACCTGGGGCGGGTCGCTTTTCTGGAGCGCGTCTGGCAGTGGAAAGAGGAATACGGTGATATTATTCTGCAGCAGAAGCGGCGGCTGGGTGACTCCTGCGACTGGTCACGTACCCGCTTCACCATGGATGAGGGCTTTACGCGGGCGGTGCAGGAAGCCTTCATCCGGTTGTACAATGAAGGGCTCATCTACCGGGGGGACTATCTGGTCAACTGGTGTCCGGTCGATCAAACCGCATTGTCTGACGAAGAAGTAGACAATGTAGAGCAGGATGGTCACCTCTGGTACATCCGCTACCCGCTGGTCGATGGCAGCGGCTATATCACGATTGCCACGACACGTCCCGAAACCATGCTGGGCGACACGGCCGTGGCCGTGCATCCTGAAGATGAACGCTATCGCCACCTGATTGGCAAGAAGGTGCGACTCCCGCTTATCGGACGCGAGATTCCGATCATTGCCGATGAACATGTCAGGCGAGATTTCGGAGCAGGGGCCCTCAAGATTACGCCGGGCCACGACAAGAACGACTTTGAAATCGGCCAGCGTCACGGACTGCCGCTGATCAACATCATGCATCCGGACGGCACCATCAATGAAAATGGGGGGCCGTATGCTGGACTGGACCGCTTTGAGGCGCGCAGGCGCATCGTCGAGGATCTGCGGGCTCAGGGGCTGCTTGAAAAGGTGGAGCCTTACCGACACACGGTGCCCGTTTCCAGCCGCTCGAAGGCAATCATCGAGCCCTTGCTTTCCCGGCAATGGTTCGTGCGTATGAAGCCGCTGGCCGAGCCGGCCATTGAAGCGGTCCGTCGTGGGAAGATCCGATTTTATCCTGAGCGGTGGGCGAATGAGTACTTCCGCTGGATGGAAAACATCCGCGACTGGTGCATCAGCCGCCAGATCTGGTGGGGGCACCGTATCCCGGTGTGGTACTACACCGATGAAAACGGCCAGATCGACGAATCGAAAGGCTTTGTGGTGTCGATCGAGCAGCCGGAGCCTGGAATGGTGCAGGACGAAGATGTGCTGGACACATGGTTTTCGTCCTGGCTCTGGCCATTCGCCACACTGGGTTGGCCCGACCGAACGCCCGAGCTGGACTACTTTTATCCCACTACTGTGCTCGTTTCGGGCTACGACATTCTCTTTTTCTGGATTGCTCGCATGATCATGGCGGGTATCCACTTTACCGGCCAGATCCCCTTCCGGGATGTGTTCATCACCGGCATGGTGAAAGACAAATACGGCCGGTGGATGTCGAAAAGCCTGGGCAACGGCATCGACCCGCTCGAAATGATCGAGCAATATGGTGCCGATGCCGTGCGCTACTCGCTGACTGTGCTCTGCACGCAGGGGCAGGATATCAAGCTGGACCCTGCGAAGTTCGAAATGGGGCGCAACTTTGCCAACAAGATCTGGAATGCCTTCAACGTCTTCGGGCAGTTCATGGAGACCGATGAGGCAGGACGGCCCCTGCGTGATTATCGGCGGCAGCGGCGCTTCGAAGAGCTTTCGCTGGTTGAACGCTGGATGGTGACGCGGTTGAACCAGACGATTGCCACCGTAAACGAAGCAATCGATCGCTACCGGCTTAACGAAGCGCTGCTGACCATCTACGATCTTTTCTGGGGAGACTACTGCGACTGGTACCTGGAGCTGATCAAGCCCCCGCGCGGTCAGGCTATGGACGAGGAGACGATCGCGCTGGCCGTCGAGCTCTACGAAAAAATGATTCAGCTCCTGCATCCCTTTATGCCATTCATTACCGAGGCGCTCTGGTGGCGGCTGCGGCCGCGAGATGAGCGGGAGGCCTGTATCGTTTCGCGTTGGCCAGAGCAGAATCCAGAAGAGATCGACGAAGCGGCCCTGGTCCGTTTTGGCCGCATTCAGGAAATGATTTCGGGAATCCGCAACGTACGGAGTACCTACGAAGTGCCTCCGGGACGAGAGATTCGGGTGTGGATCAATGTGCCCGAAGACGAACGCGATGAGGTCGTCTATCTGGAGGCGCACCGTAATTACTTTGCGCGGTTGGCGCGTGTCGGTGCGCTGACGGTAGGAGTCGGTCTGGAGCGCCCTCGTGCCAGCGCAACGGTAGTGGTGGGACGCTATGAAGTGTATGTCTCGTTGGCCGATGTGATCGATCTGGCCAAGGAACGGACCCGTCTGCAAAAGGAGATTGCCCAGAAAGAGCGGTTTCTGGAAAGTGTGCGTAAAAAACTCCAGAATCCGCAATTTCTGGAAAAAGCGCCGGCCGAAGTGGTAGCGCGTGAACGCCAGAAAGAACAGGATGCCCGGGCCGAACTGGAACGCCTGCAGGCGAACCTGGCTGCGCTGACCTGAACCGCGCTCATCAGAACACATGGCTACGCAGACCGAAACGCTGCTTCAGGGCCGGCTCCGGCATCGACATCTGCTGGGGCTGGCCACCTATTCTGCCGAAGAAATTCAACTCATTCTCCAGACAGCCCGCCAGTTTCGGGAAGTGCTTGAACGCCCTATTCGGCGGGTGCCCACGCTACGGGGCGTGACAGTAGTCAACCTGTTTTTCGAACCCTCCACACGCACGCGCATCTCGTTCGAGCTGGCCGAGAAACGCCTGTCGGCCGATGTGGTCAATTTTTCGGCAGCAGGCTCTTCGGTTGTCAAGGGCGAAACGCTCAAGGATACGGCCCGTAACCTGGAGGCCATGAAGATTGACATGGTCGTGATCCGGCATCGCTCGCCGGGAGCGGCCCATTTTCTGACGCGCTGCATCGATGCCGTCGTGATCAATGCCGGGGATGGCGCGCATGAGCATCCCACGCAGGCCCTGCTGGATCTGTTGACCATCTCCGATTACTTTTCGTCGTTTGAAGGACTAAACGTTTCAATCATCGGGGACATTGCGCACAGCCGGGTAGCCCGCTCCAACATCTACGGGCTGAAGGCGCTGGGTGCCCATGTGACGCTATGTGGGCCGCGTACGCTCATGCCGGTGGGCATCGAAGAGCTGGGGGTGCGTGTCACCTATCGATTGGAAGAAGCGCTCGAAGGCTGCGACGTGGCCATGGCGCTTCGCCTGCAGTTGGAGCGCCAGACGGCCGGACTCTTCCCCAGCCTGCGGGAGTACCATGAGCGCTATGGCATCAAGCTGGAGCACCTGGAGCGCTATCCGGATCTGCTGGTCATGCATCCGGGGCCTGTTAACCGTGGCGTGGAGCTGGCCAGCGAGGTGGTCGACCATGAACGGGCCATCATTCTAAACCAGGTTACGAATGGCGTGGCTGTGCGTATGGCCGTCCTCTACCTGCTGGCCGGAATGCCCGAGGCCGTCGAATAGCGATCAGGTCGCAGGCGGACGGCCAGTGCGTAGCGCGGTTTCCACGTACGTGCGGATGGCGTCAGCAATGTAGCCTTGCTGATCCGGCGTCAATTCGGTGTGCATGGGAAGCGCGAGCACCTCTCGAGCGGCTTTTTCGGCCACCGGAAGCGTATCTTTGGGGCCAAGATTGGCAAAGGCAGGTAGTTGATGAAGCGGGACGGGGTAATAAACAGCGGTGGGAATGCCACGCTGTTTCAGGTAGCGTTGCAGTCCATCACGGCCACCCGGCACTTCGGGATGGATCCGGATTGTGTACTGATGAAAGACGTGTGTGCGTTCCGGGGCACGGTAGGGCAGGGTCAGGCCCGGACATCCGTCCAGCAGCGCATCGTACCGGCTGGCTGCCTCCTGACGAGCCCGCGTGTAAGCATCCAGGTGGCGCAGCTTGACACGCAGGATGGCTGCCTGCAGGGCATCAAGCCGGCTGTTGACCCCGATCAGCTCGTGATGGTACTTACGACGGGCACCATGATTGGCGAGCATCGACAACCGCTCATGCAGCGCAGAATCGCTGGTGAGCACGGCGCCACCATCTCCATAAGCCCCCAGGTTCTTGGAGGGAAAGAACGAAAGGCAACCGATATGGCCCCAGGTGCCGGTCTTCTGGCCCTGATAGGTAGCGCCAATAGCCTGGGCGTTATCTTCGATGATAAATAGCTGATGGCGTTCGGCCAGCGCTCGCAACGGTGTCAGGTCAGCTGCTTGCCCGAACAGGTGCACGGGCACGAGGGCGCGGGTGCGAGGCGAGATGCGGGCTTCAACACTGGCCGGATCCAGGTTGAACGTCCGGGGATCGATGTCGGCAAAAACCGGTCGAATGCCCAGCAGAGCAGCCGCTTCGGCCGTAGCCACGAACGTGAAAGCCGGTACGATCACCTCGTCGCCCGGCTGAAGGCCCAGTGCCATGTAGGCCAGCTGCAAGGCGTCGGTGCCGTTGCCTACGCCCAGCGCAAAGCGGCAGCCCAGATAAGCAGCCAATTCCTGCTCAAAGGCGGCCACGACCGGTCCCCGAATAAACTGACCGCTTTCCAGCACCTCTTCGATGGCTGTAAGGATTTCGTCCCGGATAGCTCGGTACTGGCCCACAAGATCGACCATCTGCAACGTACGCGACGACACTTCCGCCATAGCTCTGGTTGTTGGACGCAGGGTGAAAGGCAAGATACGAAACAGAAGAACCTGAAAGATGGAAATTTCGTAGGGAAGGCAACATCACATACACCCATGTACGTGCTGCTATGATGAACCCGTTGCAGGTACAGGGACCCGTTTCCATGCCAACTGGACTGGAATGGCTGCCGATAGCCAGCGTTCTGGTTCCTGCGGTGCTTTTGATCGTGCTGGTTTATCTGGCACGCCGAGCCTCCTGAAAGCACGGAAGGCCCGCCATTGGCGGGCCTTCCGATTGAGGCTGGGTGGAGGCTGTTTAACGTGAAGAGGAAAGCTGCGAGAGATAGTGCTCGGCCGGCGCTTTATAGCTGCCATAGAGCGCGTTACTGAAAGCCCGGCGGGCATTTTCCTTATCGCCCATCAGCATATACGCCTCCCCCATAACAAAGTAAATTTTGGCCTTATCCGTGCGGCTTCCTCGATGCAGTTCCAGCGCCTTCTGGGCCATCTCTACAGCCTTCTGGTACTCGCCCAGTGTTTTCCAGGCCTCTGCATAGTAGTAGTAGACATCTGCATCGGGCGAGACATCTTCGATCTGAAGTAGCTCGTCCAGGTATCTAATCGCTTCGCGGGCGTCCGGGGGTGTGGGGTTGCCACCCTGGCGGGCCAGCGTACTGGAAGCCAGGTAAAGGTAATGATCCCGAATGGCCTTTTCCGCTGCCTGCTGCGTCTGGCGATCCCGGGCTTCCTTACTGACCGACAGCGCCTGCTTCAGGGTTTCCAATCCTTCTTCAAAGCGGTCCAGCTTGAGCAACGCCAGCCCTTTGCCAAGATAATTCTTGGGATAAGACGGGTCATGTTCGATGCCTTTCGTATAATGCTCCAGCGCCTGATCATACGATTTGTTGCGGTAAGCGCGCAGACCGAAGTTGTAGTCCAGCTGGGCAACGATGCGCAGCGCCCTCTGGGCAACCTCCTGGTCGTTGGCCGCTTTGGCCATTTCAGCGGCTCTCAAAAAACCCTCCTGTGCCTTCTGATACTGCTTGGCCCGGGCATCTTCCAGCGCCTGGTTGAATACCCTCTTGTATTCTTCGGCTTGTTGGGCCCGAGTGGTGGCAAGGGGTAGACTGACGGCCAGCAGCGCAATACTCAGCAGGTAGCGCCCAGAACGAATCGCTCCCATAAGTCCTTTCTGCATCATCGTTCTCTGTTGGAGTGTTTGAAAAAACGGGGTTTACAGCCAAACCGATCTGGAAGACAAGGCTTAAAGATACAAGTTCCAGCGTTAAAAGGAAAGCTTGCTGATTTTTCATCAAAATCACACACGCTAAAAATTAGGCTGGAGTGCACGTTTGCGATAGAAGGTTTCGATCATTTCGACAGCCTCTTCTGGCGCATCGGTAAGCGTGAACAGGTCAAGGTCTTCGGGCGCGATGTTGCCGGCGGCGAGCATTTCGTGCCGGAGCCAGTCGATGAGTCCTTGCCAGTAGTCGGTGCCCATGAGAATGATTGGAAAGCGGGTGGCCTTGCCGGTCTGAATCAGCGTCAGCGCTTCAAAGAGTTCGTCCATGGTGCCAAAGCCACCAGGTAGCACAATGAAGCCCTGCGCGTATTTGACAAACATAACTTTCCGGACAAAGAAGAAGTCAAAGTTGATCAGCTTATCCCGGTCGATGTAGGGGTTGCTTTCCTGCTCATGCGGGATGACAATATTCAGGCCTACTGAGACGCCGCCGGCTTCCTTGGCGCCTTTGTTGGCTGCTTCCATAATGCCTGGACCGCCACCGGTGATCACGCCGAAGCCGTGTTCGACGAGGCAACGGCCAACCGCTTCAGCCATCTGATAATACCGGTGGCCACGTGGTGTACGGGCCGATCCGAAGATCGACACGCATGGGCCAATGCGCGAAAGCGTCTCAAAGCCTTCGACAAACTCCGACATGATCCGGAAGATGCGCCAGAGATCTTTGATCTGGCGTTGTTGCCAGGCCCATGCTTCTGCTTCGGACAGTTTGCTCAGCGGGTGGCGAGCATGGCCGTCGGTCCGTGACAGCGGGAACGGTTTGTCCATGGCTGCTCAATATGACAATTGTACTTCAAGCTTCATGAAAAAAATCGCGATTCCGGCACGATGGTTAAGTTGATGCTTCTCTTCGATGCCCTTGGATAGGATAGGTTCATTTGCGCTTTGGCCTGTGGTGCGGATGGGACGGAGCCGGATATCCTGCGGTATTGAGAAAACGACGGTTGTTTCACCGCGTCGCTCCGAAAGAGGCAGGTTGTAGACGTCAAAGCCGGTGCTATCGGTATGACTCCCGATGAACACTTCGGTTTCAGGATATTTCTTCAGGCTCTCGGCAGGCCATGAGGCCTGTCACGGGCTTCGGGGCAGTGTGGCTACGTTGAAGGTGAACAGGATGCCTTTGCCCATGCACGCAATGCAGGTATTCGGTAACCGCTGGTGTATCGTGGGAGCCTGGCAATCCATATGCTGGCCGATCGTCAGGCCGACCGTTCCGCTTACGATAACGGCCGGGATGTATCCCGGGTCGTATTACCGATGTCCTTCCGACGGTCTCTCCTCAACACGCTGGTGCCCGCGTTGACGATGCCGTCTTCACCTTGTTCAGTCGAGCACAGCCGGTTAGTGCTTGAATAACCAACAACATAGGCGGCGTGCTGCATGGGGGTGGAGGCCTCGACCTGACACACAGCCGAAATGCTTTCAAGTTCAGTGCCGAACTGTTTCATCTCGCAGAAAAGGCGAATATTTTGCGCAATGGCGTACAGAAATGGCGACCAGATGACCCATTCTACGCTGCCGTGTCCTATCTTTCCGGGCAGAACATGCGCTTCACCATAAACACCCGGTAAGACCATGAAGCTAATCGTACCTATGGCCGGTCGCGGGACGCGCGTACGTCCGCATTCGCATGTAACACCGAAGCCGCTTCTGCCGGTTAAGGGCAAAAGTATGGTCGAACGCATTGTGGACACGTTCAACCGCGTACTTCCTCGTCATCTGGACGCAGGTGTTTTTGTGCTGGGGCCGGACTTTGGAGAGGATATTCGCGCAAAGCTGCGAGACATCTGCGCACGGCATCACATGGAAGCCCATTTTGTTGTGCAGCCTGTAGCTGAAGGGACGGCACATGCCGTCTATTGCGCGGGCGATCATCTGGAGGGTGAAGGCATCGTGGTATTTGCCGACACCCTCTTTGAGATGGAGCCCGGCATTGATCTGGAAGCAGCCGATGTGGTGATGTGGGTTAAAGAGGTGGAGGATCCCCGGCGTTTTGGCGTTGCCGTGCGAGAAGGAGATCGGGTGGTAGCGCTGGTCGAAAAGCCTTCGGAGCCCATTTCGCATGAGGCACTGATCGGCATCTATTATGTGCGAGATCTGGGCATGCTGCGTCGTTATATCCAGCGGCTCATTGAGGAGGACGTGCGGGGCCATGGGGGTGAGTTTCAGTTAACGGATGCATTGGATCGCATGCTGAAAGACGGCTATATCTTCAGAACGGCTACGGTCACGGAATGGCTTGACTGTGGTACTATTGAAGCGCTTCTGGAGACGACGCGCTACTTTTTGCATAAAGAGCACGACACGCTGTGCCAGGGTATCGTGGAAAACAGCATCCTTTATGAGCCGGTGTATGTGGGGCCGGGAGCTCGTGTGGTCGATTCTGTGGTTGGGCCGAACGTATCGATCGAGACCGGGGCTGAAGTGCACCGTTCGGTGATACGCGACAGCATCCTGTTTGCCCATGCGCGCGTTGAAGGCGTCGTGCTGGCCGACTCACTGGTGGGCCAGCATGCGGCAGTGCGCATACAGCCGCATCGGCTTAACATTGGCGATCATTCCACGGTGCAATGATCCCTGCTGGCGCAACGCTGCGCTGCTATCCTGAGACGCTTGAGACGCGGCTGGGCTTCGATGTGGTGCGCGAGGCGCTGAAGGCGCAGACGCGCAGTGCTCTGGGGGCCGAGGCGGTCGCCGCGCTGCGTCCGCTGTGTGATCTGACAGCGGTAAAGACCGAACTGACTCGTGTGGAAGAGTTGCGGCAGGCGTTGCGCTTTGATGATCCCGTCCCCCTTGAAAACCTGATCGATCTGCGTCCCTGGCTGAAGCGGGCGTCGCCTGAAGGGGCTCGATTGGAAGGCGAGGCGCTGGAGGCTATCCGGCGCGTGCTGGTGACCGTTCGGTTACTGGCCCGATATTTTCGGGAACGGCGCGGAAAGTATCCGGCGCTGGCCACACTGGCCGAGCGTCTGACGCCACTGCCGGAGCTGGAGCGGCGTCTGGCTGTCGTGGTAGATGAGGATGGTCAGGTGCGTGATGATGCTTCGCCCGAACTGCGGCGACTGCGCCGCCAGCTTGCGTTGCAGCGTCAGCGCCTGCGGGAAGCGCTACTCGAGGCGCTCCGAGAGGCCATTCGCCAGGGTTACGCTACCGAGGAGCAGCCCACTATTCGGAACGGGCGCATGGTAATTCCGGTACGCGTCGAAGCGCGTCGCAAGGTGCCGGGATTTGTGCACGACACGTCGGCCTCCGGACAGACGGTCTATATCGAACCGGCTTCCTGTCTGGAGCTGAACAATGCGGTACGGGAGCTGGAGCTGGCCGAGCAGCGCGAAATCGATCGGATCCTGCGCGAGGCTACCGGCTGGCTTCGCCCTCACCTCCAGGCCTTGACGGCATCGCTTGAAGTGCTGGGACACTTCGACCTGCTGCAGGCCAAGGCGCGGTTGGCCGAGCTGTTAGAGGCCCATGTGCCTGAGGTAGCCGACGATGGGGTGATCGATCTGAAGGCAGCCCGTAACCCGGTACTGGTGCTTCACTTTCGACGACTGAAAGAAACAACAGGCGAGGCGCGCGAGGTGGTGCCCCTCGACCTGACGCTTGGGCGCGCGTACCATACGCTCATTATCACGGGCCCGAATGCTGGTGGCAAAACGGTCGCCATGAAGACCGTCGGCCTGCTTGTGCTCATGCTGGCCTGCGGGCTGCCTGTTCCGGTGGATCCCTCTTCGCACATCTCTCTGTTCGAGCAGCTCTTGATCGACATTGGCGACGAACAGTCGGTTGAAGCCGATCTTTCGACCTTCAGTGCCCATATGGCCCACATGGCCTACATGCTGACGCATGCGGATGCGCGTACGCTCATTCTGATTGATGAAGCCGGAACAGGGACCGATCCGGATGAAGGTGCCGCGCTGGCGCAGGCGATCCTTGAAGCGCTGACCCGGCGCGGAGCGCGCACCATTGCGACCACCCATCACGGGGCCCTCAAGGTTTTTGCCTACCAGACGGAAGGAGTCGAAAACGGCTCCATGCAGTTCGACCAGACCACGCTCAGCCCCACCTATCGTTTTCAGATCGGGGTGCCTGGTTCATCCTATGCCTTCGAGATTGCGCGGCGCATGGGCATCCCCGCGCCGGTCCTGACACGGGCCCGAGCGCTGGTAGGCCGGCAGCAGGTGGCGCTGGAGGCGTTGATTCGCACGCTGGAAGCCCGCAGCCAGGAGCTGGAAGACCGGCTGGCAGCGCTGACCGAAGAGCAGCAACAGCTGGCGCAACTCCGGCGCACTTACGAAGAGCGCCGGGCGCAACTCGAAGCCGAAACCGAGGCAATCCGGCAACGTGCGCTGGAGGAGGCCGAGCACTTACTTCGTGAGGCCAATGCTCGGATCGAGCGCACCATTCGGGAGATCAAGGAGGCGCAGGCTGAGCGGGCAGCGACACGAGCCGCCCGGGAGGCACTGGAGCGCTTTCGGCGTCGGTTGCACGAACAGCGACGCCGAGCACGTCCCAAACCCCCTGAAGAACCGCGCCCGACGCTGGCTGTGGGTGATCAGGTAGTGCTGGACGAGGGGAGTACGCCGGCCGAAGTGCTGGCCCTGGAAGACGACGAAGCCCTGATTGCTGTAGGCTCGCTGAAGATGCGCGTACCGGTGAGCCGACTGCGTCGGCTGAATCGGGAGGCTCGACGAAGGCAGCGTCGAACGGCCGTTGCGACTTCGCTGCCGTCGTTGCAGGCGCGCACGCGCATTGACGTGCGTGGCTATCGGGTGGACGAAGCGCTCCAGGCCGTTGAGCGCCTGATCGACGAAGCCATTGCCAGCGGGGTGCAGGAGGTAGAAGTGTTGCATGGCAAAGGCACCGGAGCCCTGCGCCAGGCGATCCGAACCTACCTGCAGGGTCGTCCTGAAGTAGCACGGTTTGAGGATGCGCCCTGGGAGCAGGGTGGTCCCGGCGTTACCCGCATCTGGCTGAAGTAATCCCCCACCATTTGAATCCGCATAGGCTTATGGCGCACATTGTCGTCACACGACCCGTTCTCGAAGAAGGCCTCCGACCGCTGTTTGAAGCAGGCCATCAGGTAGACGTGCTGGATCCGGATCCCGAGCACACCCTGGATGAAGACGCGCTGATAGCGGCAGCTCGGGAAGCCGATGCCCTGATTACTATGCCTACCGATCCGGTAACCGCCCGGGTGCTGGCTTCCTGTCCGAAACTTCGCATTGTGGCGCAGCATGCGGTGGGTTATGAAAACATCGACCTTGAAGCTGCTCGCCAGCAAGGCATCGTGGTCACACACACTCCCGGAGTACTGACCGATGCCACGGCCGACTTTACGTTTGCGTTGTTACTGGCATTGGTGCGCCGAATACGTGAGGCGGATCGCTACGTGCGGGACGGACATTTTAAACGCTGGGAAACGAAACTACTGCTGGGATATGATCTCCGGGATAAAGTGCTGGGGATCGTAGGACTGGGACGCATCGGGAGCGCCGTGGCCCGACGAGCGCTGGGGTTTGGCATGCGCGTTGTCTATTACAACCGGCGACCGGCCAACCCGACCGTCGAGCGCCAGAGCTGCGCCCGTTATGTATCATTTGAGGAGCTGCTTCGCATTAGTGACGTGATTTCCATACACTGTCCGCTCAATAAAGAGAGCTATCACCTGTTCGATCGCGCTGCCTTTGCGAAGATGAAACCGACAGCCGTCCTGGTGAATACCGCCCGGGGAGCGATCGTGGAGGAAGAGGCACTGGTTGAAGCACTGGAAAGCGGACAGATTGCCGGGGCAGCACTCGACGTGTTTGAGCACGAGCCGAAGGTGCATCCGGCGTTGCTGCGAAGTGATCGGGTTGTACTGGCCCCACACCTGGGTAGCGCGACTGTTGAGGCGCGTACGGCCATGGCGCGGGCCTGTGCCGAGGCGATACTGGCCGTGCTGCACGGCGCAGAGAAAATTCCTTACCGACTGGTGTAGCTGATCGATATGCGGGTCAAATGTTTGACAGCAATCGGCGAGCGCAGGCATGCTCGATGGCTCTGGCCCACCCTCGTGATGCTCTGGCTGGTCGGAGGATTTCCGGGCAGGGCGCAATCCGTGGATTCACTACGCCGGGTGCTGGTCGAGGCGCTGGCGCGGGGAGATGCCGCCCGATTGCTGGAGCAGGCGCCCGCCCAGGTGGAGCTGGCTCTGCTGGGCCGAGGCCAGCTCTACAGCCGCATGCAGGCCCGCTACGTGTTGATGGATTTCTTCCAGGCCTACCCGCCGTTGCGTGTTGAACTGGACGAAGATCGGCTGCTGGACCCACATCGGTTTCTGGTAGGACGGTACTGGTACGCACAGGCAGCTGCACCTTTTCGCGTGTATATGCGGTTGCATCGCGAATCGGATACCTGGAAGCTTCAGGAATTGCGAGTGATGGCTGGCCGCCCGAAGCGGTAGCGGAGCAGCTGGCATGATGCATACGCCGCCCGTTCATCGAAGGGCTCGTCGCTACGTGCAGGTTGGCCTGCTGCTGCTGGCGCTCCTGCTGGGTACCGGTGCGTTTCGTGTGGTGCGCCTGGCTTGGTTGGCTCGTCATGTGGAAACGGCGCGGCAAACACAGTTGGATCGGATAGCCGCCCGCATCAACGCCGAGCTACAGGCACGCCAGCACCGGTTACTGGTCCAGGCACAACGGCTGGCGCAACACCCGATTGTCCAGACCGCATTGCAAACGCGCCGTCAGCAAGATGCCCGCATTTGCCCAGAAGCCCTGGTGGCTCTGCTGGCCCGTCAACCCCTGTCCGAACGCATGGGCATTGAGGTCTACGATGTGGTGCCCCAGCGCGTGGCGTGGATCGGACTGAGCATGCCGGTGGGGACTATTCCTAACACCGAGACCTTTCTGCAACAGGTGCAGGTCGAGCTGGTGGATGATCCGCCCTGGCGTCTGGCCCTTAGCCTCTGGTATCCGGTGGTTGATTCACTGGGACAGGCTATCGGCGCCGTGCGTGTGCTGGACGTGTTGCGCTGGCAGATGCCTGTCGAGAACGTCTATCTCGACACCTACAATCGGTTGCGCCTATGGGAGCGCGAGCTCGGGGTAACGGTCCAGATCCTGCGGCCCGGTCAGGTGGTCTCTGGGAAGGGGCAGGCTGCCTACACCCTCCAGGCGTTGGACGGCCAGCTGGGCACGCTTCTGCTGGGCATTCCTTCAACCACCCGGGTGTTGCGGGATGCCGCGCGACGGATCGATCACTTCCTGGCGTTGTGGGCAACGGCGCTACTTGTGTGGGGGCTGATCGGGCTGGGCAGATGGATGTGGGCGGCCCGCACACGGCCGTACCACCTGCTGGGACGTGCTGTGTTGATGGGACTGGCGTGGTGGGGAACGCGCTACCTGCTCCTTGCACTGGATGTGCCCAATCGCTGGCAGCGCGGGCGCACCCCACTGGCTCCCCTGTTTGACCCTGCCCACCTGGCATCGGCTTTTGGGGGGGGGGTGATGCGGTCGATCGGTGATCTGTTGCTGACCGCGCTCTTTGCGTTGGGGTTTGCGTTGGGCCTGCGTCGAATTACTCTCGAATGTATCCGACAACGGTCCGCAATGCCGGCTCCTGCACTCCGCGCCGTCGGCGTTCGGCTGGCAGCAGCCGGCACCATGCTGGGACTTGTACTCCTGCTGGGGCTGTTCGTGCGGCATAGTGTGTTCGATAGCACGCTCGACTATCTGACACGAACCGGACTGTTTCCCCCACGGCTTGTCCTGCTGGTGTGGGCGGCCCTGCTGATCCTACTGCTGGCGCTATTGATCCTGCTGGAAGCGCTGGGACGGGGAAGCCGTTGGCCAGGTGGTTGTGGACCGGCCACGCTGCGTGGCCAATTGGGACTGGTCGGTGGCCTTACGCTCGCCGTCGTGGGGAGCACTTATGCCCTCTGGCCGCTCGATTGGCTGGTACCATTTCCGGTGGCCTTGGTGCTTGTCGGCATCGGACTGGCTGCTTCGTGCAGGGATGTTCGGTGGCCCCAAGCCGGGCGCTGGCTGACGCTTCGCACCTTATTGCCAGTGCCTTTTGTATTCAGCCTGTTACTCTATCCCATGCTGTATGCGGCGCTGGATGCGCAGCGTCGTATGCAGGTGGTACGCGCCCTTGAGCAGTTCGGGCAGGGCCAGGATCCCCGGCTTGTGTTTGCGATCGAACAGGCGTTGCAGGAGCTGGCTTCCGATAGTTTGCTGACCACGCTGCTAACCGAAGCGTCAGATGTTGCCCGTCTGGACTCGCTGACGGATACGCGACTGCGCGGTTCGTTGCTGTTTTCCCTGACCGGGAACTACGGGGTAACGCTATTCTTTTTCGATCGCGCACAACGGCTGGTTGGACGTTACGAAGGCAGTCCAGCCATTTCTGAGGCGGTGCCGCAAGATCAGGAGGTCCCTGAGTTGGAGGCGCTATGGCAGAGGTTCCGCCTATCTGGAAGCCAGGGGCCATTTATTACACAGCTGAGTGGCCGGTTGTATGCTGGACTTGCCTCGGTGCGGCATAGCGATGGGCAGATAGCCGGTTGGATTGTGATACAGGCCGCACCGGTGAGTCCACTTTACGGAGCCGAAACACCATTTCCCCGGGTACTTGTGCCCGCCAGCTTTTCCGGAACGGTCCAGGCGGGCCTTTCGCTGGCCGAGTTTCAGAGGGGGGTGCTGGTGCGTAGTCAAGGGCAGGCCTTTGTGCGTTACCGGCTGGATCCAGAGGTAACACATCGACTGCAGCAACAACCGGTGCTGTGGCGCTACGAAACCGAAAACGCACACACCTATTTGAGCTGTTATCGCCGCGTCGATGCAACCGCGACAATCGTACATGCCGCCCGCATTCCAGCCCTGTCCCTTTTCGACCACCTGTACTATCTGCTCCGCCTGACGCTGACTGGTCTGCTTTTGATGCTGGCCGTATACGTCGGCGGACTGGTGTATCGCTGGCAAAAAGGCTGGCTACCGTTGCCCGAGGCGCGGTTTCAGGATCGCGTCCTGAATGCACTGGTCGGCGTGGGATTCATAGCGGTCGTTGTCGTTGGGTGGGTCGGAGTGCGTGTTCTGGAAGCCGAAAGCCGGCGGGCAGTGCAGGCCTGGCTGCGTCAGTACCTGGACCGTGTTGAACGCACGCTGACAGCCATTTCCCGGCCGGGTGAGCTGCCCTACCAGGTGCTGGATCGTGTTCCGCTGGACTCCATCGCCCGGCGCGTCGAGCTGGATCTGCAGCTGTACCGGGGCGGGTTGCTCATTGCGACCACACGTCCCCGACTGGTGCGTGAGCGGCTGATCGAACCCCTGATGCCGATTGCGGCTTATGAAGCGCTGTATTGCCGGGCGCAACGGTCGGCTTTTGTGCCGGAGCGGTTAGGCACGTTTGCCTACTGGACAGGCTATCGGGCCCTGCTTGACGAGGCAGGACGCCCTCGCTATGTGGTGGCCGTTCCCGCGCTGCCCGAACAGGAACGACTGGAAGAAGAACGGGCCCGTACCGTGGCTTATCTGTTCGGAGCTTTGCTGCTGCTGATGTTTCTGGTACTGCTGACAGCCTGGCTGGTGGCCCGAGCGCTGGTGCGTCCGTTGGCTCGCCTGCGGGAGGGTATGCAGGCCGTAGCGCG
This sequence comes from Rhodothermus sp., assembly GCA_030950375.1. GTDB lineage: Bacteria > Bacteroidota > Rhodothermia > Rhodothermales > Rhodothermaceae > Rhodothermus. The sequence goes on from JAUZRN010000002.1 coordinate 79,280, forward strand.
TGGTGAGCTGGATCGGTTGCTTCCGGTCGAGTCGCGCGACGAGCTGGGCACACTGGCCCGTACCTTTAACTGGATGCTCCGGCAACTGGCCGAAAGCCGGGAACGACTTGCCCGACAGGAACGCGAACTGGCCTGGCGTGAAATGGCGCGACAGGTGGCCCACGAGATTAAAAACCCCCTGACGCCCATGAAACTCTCCGTGCAGCACCTGCGGCGTGCCTTTGCCCGAGGCGAGGAGCCTGGAAAGTTTGCCGAGCTGTTTGAGCGCGTCACCACAACGCTGATCGAGCAAATTGACACGCTGGCCCATATTGCTGCTGATTTTTCAACCCTGGCGCGTCTTCCTACCCGACGCGTAGCGCACGTCGATCTGAACGAGGTGATTCGAGAAGCTGTCCGCCTCATGGAGGCCGAAGCCGGCCATCCAATCGAACTGGCTTTGCATCCGGCCCCTCTGATCGTAGCGGCCGACCGTGAAGAACTGCGGCGGGTCTATATCAATCTGATCAAAAACGCCCTGCAAGCCCTGGTGCCGGAACGCCCGGGATGGGTACGGGTTACCACGCGCCTGGAAGTTGAAGCGTCCGGACGCCGCCTGGCCTACAGCACCGTGGAAGACAACGGACGCGGCATCCCCGAAGCATTGCGTGCTCGAATCTTTGAGCCGAATTTTTCCACAAAGACGGGAGGCAGTGGACTGGGGCTGGCGATTGTACGACAATGCGTACTGGACCTGCAGGGCACCATTGGTTTTGAGTCGGAAGAAGGCGTCGGGACGACGTTCTGGCTGCGTTTACCGCTGGCTTCGAAAGCGCAGCCTGCAAAGAGCCCCGAAGCATAGCCTATGCGTGTGGTAATCATTGGAGCGGGCGAGGTCGGGTTTGATGTAGCCCGTACGCTGTCGCTGGAGCAGCATGATGTCGTGGTGGTCGATACGAATCCGACCATACTGGAACAGGTTGCCCAGCGCCTGGACGTGCTTACCGTGTCGGGGAGTGGCACCTCTATCCATACGCTGGAGGCGGCCGGTATCCGTGAAGCCGACATGTTGATCGCTGTGACGGCCATTGACGAGGTGAACCTGATCGCCTGCATGATTGCCGATCGGTTGGGCGTGGAGACAACGGTAGCCCGGGTACGCTCCGACGTGCTGGGACGCGCCGAGTCGGTGCTGCAGGCCGGTGAACTGGGCATCGACCTGCTGATCCATCCTGAAGAAAGTACAGCAGCTGAGATTGTCCGCCTGATCCGTCGGGCCGGTGCCACCGATGTGCTCAACTTCTGCGACGGCCGCCTGCAGCTGGTTGGCATGCGGCTGGACCCCGAAGCGCCTGTCCTGGGACGATCACTTCGGGAGCTGGCCGCTGAACTGGCGCCTGTGCGGTTCCGGGTAATGGCCATTGGTCGAGGTTTCCGCACCATTCTACCCCATGGCAACGAACGCTTGCAGCGTAATGATCAGATTTTTGTGCTGGCGCGTCCCGATGAGATCCCGGTAATTGCCCGGACCCTGGGCAAACGGGAGGCGCCCATTCAGCGCATCATGATTCTGGGAGGCACGAAAGTTGGCGCGCATGTCGCCCGGCAATTCGGCGGTGAAAAGGGCCGTCAGATCAAGCTCATCGAGCCTGATCGTGAACAGGCCGAAAAGCTCGCAGGGGAACTGGAACATGTGCTGGTGCTGCATGGCGATGTCACAGACATTGACCTGCTGGTGGCCGAAGGACTGCGCGAGATGGATGCTTTTGTGGCCGTTACCGACGACGAAGAATCGAACCTGGTTACCTGTCTGATGGCCAAACATCTGGGCGTGCGTAAGACCGTAGCCCTGCTGTCGAAGACAGCCTATGTGCCTATCAGTCAGACGATCGGGTTGGATGCAGCGGTCAGCCAGAAGCTGGCCGTCTCACGTGAGATCCTGCGCTTTCTGCGAGGACGACACGTACTCAGTGTGGCCACCGTGTATGGGTTGAACGCCGAGATTCTGGAGATCGAAGCGAAGCCGTGGGCCCCCATCATACGCAAACCGCTCAAAGCATTGAAGCTTCCGCGAGGCGTGCTGATCGGAGCGCTATTGCGCAATGGTCAGGTAGAGATCGCCACAGGTGAGACGCAGATTCAGGCAGGTGATCGGGCGATTGTGTTCGTCGTGCCCGACCAATTGGCCGAGGTAGAGCGGCTGTTTGACAACCGTTGAACCATGGTACTGAATCTACGCGCACTGGCCACCACGCTGGGAGCTTTGCTGGGATTTCTGGCCGTTGCGCTATTGCTGCCGGCGGGGATTGCGCTGATCTATGGAGAGGCAGCATGGGCTCCGTTTGTCCTTTCAGCCTTTCTGGCGGGAAGCACGGGGGGCATCCTCTGGATACTCGGTGGTTGTCGCCCACACGAACCAGGCCTTCGTGAGGGGTTTGCCATCGTCGCTCTGGCATGGCTGGTCCTTTCCCTTTTTGGCGCGCTTCCATTTGTACTGGGCGCAGTGCTGTCCTACACAGACGCCTTTTTTGAAACCATGAGTGGCTTTACCACGACGGGAGCCACCATCCTGGGCGGAGAGCGCACGCCAACAATCGAGTCGTTGCCCCGTGCCTATTTGTTCTGGCGAAGTCTGGCACACTGGTTGGGGGGAATGGGAATTATTGTGCTGACGCTGGCCATTCTACCCATTCTGGGCGTTGGCGGGATGCAGCTCTTTAAAGCGGAAGTACCGGGTCCAACGACCGATAAGCTGACCCCGCGGGTGCGAGAGACAGCCCGCCGTCTGTGGCTGATTTATGTGGGCATTACCACTCTGGAGGTATTGCTCCTGCTACCCGTCATGGACTGGTTCGATGCCGTCAATCATGCCTTTGCTACGATGGCCACAGGAGGCTTTTCTACAAAAAGTGGCTCGGTAGGCCAGTTCGGATCTGCCTATGTAGAATGGGTCATTATCGTATTCATGTTGCTGGCCGGTGCCAACTTTGCGTTGCACTACCGCCTCCTGCACGGGCAATGGCGGCCAGTGGTACAGGATACCGAGCTCCGTGTTTATCTGCTGATCGTTGTCGTTGCCACTGGATTGGTTACGCTGGGCATCTGGGCACCGCTGCAACCCGAGGGGACCTACCAGAGCTATTCAGCCCTGAGCGAGGCACTTCGGCATGGTGCGTTTCAGGTTGTTTCAATCATTACAACGACAGGTTTTGGTACGGCCGATTATGAACAGTGGTCACCGCTGGCAGTAGGCATACTGTTTCTGCTGTTTTTCGTAGGCGGCATGGCCGGTTCGACAGGGGGCGGTATTAAGGTCGTACGCCATGTGCTCCTGTTCAAGAACTCCTTTCGGGAGCTGAAGCAGCTGGTGCATCCCCGAGCCATTGTGCCCGTTCGGCTGAACGGCCGTATGGTCAGCGACGAGGTGGTGCGCAATGTACTGTCGTTTTTCGTACTGTACTTTGGTCTGTTAGCGCTGGGCACGCTGGCCCTGAGCGCGTTGGGAGTGGATCTGTTGAGCGCCTTTGGTGCCGCATTGTCCTGTCTGGGGAATATCGGGCCAGCGTTTGGCACCATGGGACCTGCCGAAAATTATGCGCACCTACCAGCACTGGCCAAGTGGGTGCTGGCATTGCTGATGATGATCGGGCGACTGGAGATCTTCACGGTGCTGATCCTGGTAACGCGCGCTTTCTGGCAGCATTGAGTTTTTTCTTTGTGAAGAATAATAGAAGAAATGAATATCTTCGTTTCGAAGACAATCTTTGCAAACTGCCTTTGTTTTAATATGGAAGCGCATCCATATTCAAAAGAAAAGAAGTATATATTTGATATTTTCTTAAACATTTAATAAGGAAGCGCTACCGATCCTGTGAAGACGGGCATATCTGAGGCGTTGGCGCGAAGGTTGACAGACGGGCATTTTGCGTGTTAATTAGGGCGCACGTTACACGCAGGAGGACACTGTTGTATGTTGCCCAGACGACGCCACCAGGTCGAAGCGATGCGAAGCCGTGGTACGGTAGCCGCGGAGGTGGCGTCGTGGACCCATCCCGTTGAGCAAGGGATGACCGCGTGGGTACAGCAGGCGATCCGGTGGAGCGGCCTTCGACTTCGGCTGCTGCTCCTTCTTAGCCTGTTCGTACTCCTTCTTAGCCTTATTGGCTAAAGCGTACGGCGGTCAATCCCTTGGCACTTCACAGGCGCGACGGTTCGAGGAGGCTAAAGGCCGGGGGATTGACCCCGGAGCCAGAAGCCAAAGCAAACCAACCATAACCGTCATACCGTCCAAGCCTGTGAGGTAGCCATGCGTACCGACACGATTCCACTGATCCGTGCTGCTTATCCCGCGCTGAAAGCCGAGGACTCGTCTGCACGAGCAACGGCCAAACCGGTAACGGGGGCAGAGATTTTTGTCCGAGCGCTGGAAGCGGAAGGCGTCGAAGTGGTGTTTGGACATCCGGGGGGCGCTGTAATTCACATCTACGATGAAATCGCTCGTCTCAAGCCGCGTTTTCAGCACATTCTTGTGCGGCACGAGCAGGGAGGGACGCACATGGCCGAAGGCTATGCCAAGGCCACGGGACGTGTCGGTACGGTACTGGTCACCAGCGGACCGGGAGCCACCAACACGGTAACGGGGATTGCTGACGCCTACATGGATTCGGTCCCCCTCGTGGTATTTACCGGCCAGGTGCCCACCAGGTTGATCGGTAACGATGCCTTTCAGGAGACCGACACGATTGGCATTACGCGCTCCATCACGAAACATAGTTTTCTGGTGCGCGACGTGCGTGATCTGGCCTGGACGATCAAGGCCGCCTATCATATTGCGCGTACAGGACGTCCGGGACCGGTCGTGGTCGATCTTCCCAAAGATGTGCTGCTGTCCAGAGCGCCGTTTGCCTACCCGGAGGAGGTACACCTGCGGGGCTATAAGCTGCCGGGCCCGCCGGATCCGGAGCGCATCCGGGAAGCGGCAGAAATGATAGCCGCTTCCCGGCGTCCACTGCTTTACGTAGGTGGAGGAACAATCAATGCGAATGCTGCCGAACTGCTAACTCGGCTGGCACGCAAGGCACGTATTCCGGTCACCACCACGTTACATGGACTGGGAGCCTTTCCCGAAGACGATCCGCTTTCGCTGGGCATGCTGGGCATGCACGGCACCTGGTATGCCAATCAGGCTGTGCAACATGCCGACCTGATCATTGCAGTAGGTGCGCGATTCGACGATCGGGTAACCGGGCGGATTGATTCCTGGGCGCCGTACGCGAAAGTCATTCACATCGACATCGATCCCTCCTGCATCTCGAAAAACGTCCCGGCCGACTGTGCGATCGTAGGCGACGTGCGGGTGGTGCTGGAGCAGCTACTGCCCCTGGTGGCTCCCAAGGACACAAAGGAATGGCTGGCAAAGATTGAGCAGTGGCGTGCCGAGTGTCCACTCACCTATGAGACGCAAGATGGCAAACTTCGGGCGCAGTACGTCATTGAGCGCATTCGAGCCAAAACGGGTGGGCATGCCGTGGTTGTGTCGGATGTGGGCCAGCACCAGATGTGGACGGCGCAGTACTTCCGTTTTCTGCATCCGCGTACGCATATCACGTCGGGCGGGCTGGGCACCATGGGGTTTGCCCTGCCTGCTGCCATTGGCGCGGCTTTCGGGTTACGCGGACGCAGCGACTGGCCGATCGTCTGCATCAGTGGAGATGGAGGCTTCGTGATGAATGCGCAGGAGCTGGGCGTGGCGGCTGCTCATCGGTTGCCCATCAAAGTGGCCATCATTAACAACAACTTCCTGGGGATGGTCCGACAGTGGCAGGAGCTGTTCCATGAGCATCGGTTCAGTCACACGGATCTGTCCGATACGAACCCGGACTTTGTCGAACTGGCAGAAGCCTTCCACTGTGTGGGCCTGCAGGCCACCCGTCCTGAAGAAGTCGATGCCGTGTTGGAGGAGGCCTGGAAGGTGAACGACCGCCCTGTAGTGATAGACTTTCAGGTGGTAAAAGAGGAAATGGTCTTTCCCATGGTCCCGGCAGGTGCCTCGACCAGCGAAATGATTACCAAGCGTCTTACCCCTAACGCTTTTGTTTGAAAGCGCCATGCAGACTGAAATGCCTTCCCTGACCCCCCAGCAGATTCTGCGCAAGCGGAAAGCTGGCGAACCGATACTGCCGGACGAGCCGGAGCAGGTGCATCGGCACACGATCGCCGTGCTTCTTGAGAACACGATCGGGGCATTGATTCGGGTGGTCAATCTGTTTTCCGCCCGGGGATTCAATCTGGAAAGTGTGACTGTTGGCGAAACGGACGATCCTACGGTCTCCCGTATGACGATCGTCACTACGGGCAACGACCGGATCATCGGACAGGTGCTGCGCCAGCTCGACCGGTTGATCGACACCTTGCACGTGGAGGATTTGAGCGGTAGCTCGTTTGTCGAGCGTGAGCTGTGTCTGCTCAAGGTGCGCTACACGAACGAGACGCGGGCTGCCATTATGGATACAGCCGAAATCTTTCGGGGCAAGGTCGTCGACATTACGCCCGATACGATGACTTTCGAGCTGACCGGTCCGACGTCGAAAATTGAGGCGTTCATCAGGCTGATGAAGCCCCACGGTATCCTGGAGGTAGCCCGGAGCGGTCGGGTAGCCATGCGTCGTTCCTCCGGTAGCTGGCTCACCTATGAAGATCCTGTGCTGAAGCTATCCGCTGAACGCTAAAAATCCAGAGGCCCATGAACGTCATCTATGATGCCGATCTGTCGCTGATCCGACAGAAGAAAGTCGCCGTTATCGGTTTTGGCAGTCAGGGACATGCGCATGCCCTGAACCTGCGCGATAGCGGGGTAGAGGTAGTGGTAGGACTGCGGCCTGGTTCTGCTTCGGCTGCTCAGGCTTCGGCGCAGGGGTTGACCGTGCGCGCGATTGCTGAGGCGGCCGCATGGGCAGATGTGATCATGATGTTGATCCCGGATCAGCACCAGAAACGCGTGTATGAGGCCGCCATCGCGTCGCATCTGGCGCCGGGTAAAGCCCTGGCCTTTGCCCACGGGTTCAATATCCATTACGGCCAGATCAAGCCGCCTGCGGACATCGATGTGTTCATGGTGGCGCCCAAGTCACCGGGTCGTCTGGTACGGCGCACCTATCAGGAAGGTAACGGCGTGCCCTGTCTGGTGGCGGTTGCTCAGAATGCGACCGGACAGGCACGTGAGCTGGCACTCAGCTATGCTGCAGCTATTGGGGGGACCCGTGCCGGGGTGATTGAGACCACCTTCAAGGATGAGACGGAGACGGACCTGTTTGGCGAACAGGCTGTGCTCTGTGGGGGATCGGCCGAGCTGATCAAAGCCGGTTTCGAAACCCTCGTGGAGGCCGGCTATCCGCCCGAGCTGGCCTACTTCGAGTGTCTGCACGAGCTGAAGCTGATCGTCGATCTCTATTACGAGGGCGGCCTTTCCTACATGTACTACTCGGTCAGCGATACGGCCGAGTACGGGGGCTACACGCGGGGGCCCCGCGTGATCGGGCCGCAGGTGAAGGAGGAAATGAAGAAGATTCTGCAGGAGATTCAGTCCGGTAAGTTCGCGCGCGAATGGATCGCCGAGTACGAGTCGGGGGAAAAGAAGTTGCGCGCCGAGCGCGCAAAGACACGTCAGCATCCCATCGAAGTAATTGGTCGTACGTTGCGCCAGATGATGAGCTGGCTTAAAGCTAAGGAAGTCCCCGAGGAAATAACAGCTGGCTGAGCGCGCGCATGGAGGCACCGCATTACCATATAGTGGTGTTGCCCGGCGATGGGATCGGGCCAGAAGTGACCTGTGAGGCCGTACGCGTGCTGGAGGCCGCGGCTGCAGCTTTTGGCTTTCGACTGACCCTCGAAACCCATTCGGTGGGTGGAGCAGCCATTGAGGTGTGGGGTGATCCTCTGCCCGAATCGGTGCTGCAGGCCTGCTTGCAGGCCGATGCGGTGTTGCTTGGTGCTGTAGGCGGCCCCATGTGGGATCATCTGGATCGTCCACAGCGGCCTGAAGCGGGACTGTTGCGGTTGCGCAAAGCGCTCGACGCCTATGCCAACCTGCGCCCCGTACAGGTGCCCGAGGCCTTGGCCGATGCGTCACCGCTGCGACGCGACATTGTGGCCGGAACCGACCTGCTCATTGTGCGCGAGCTGACCGGTGGCATTTACTTCGGAGAGCCTCGGGGGCGAAAGGGCTTGAGGGCCTGGAACACAATGGGTTACACGCAGGAAGAGGTGGTTCGGATTGCCCGCGTGGCTTTTGAATGGGCAAAACGTCGGCGGGGCCGCGTGGCGTCGGTGGACAAGGCCAATGTACTTGAGGTGTCCCAGCTCTGGCGCGAAGTGGTTGCGCAAGTGCATCGGGAAGAGTTTCCCGAGCTGGAGTTGGAGCACTATTACGTGGACAACGCGGCCATGCAACTGATTCGGGACCCCCGTCGGTTCGACGTGGTGGTTACCGGCAACCTGTTCGGCGATATCCTTTCGGATCTGGCCGCTACGTTACCGGGGTCGCTGGGCATGCTACCGTCTGCCAGTGTTGGTGGGCGTGCGGGCCTGTTTGAGCCGGTGCACGGCAGTGCACCGGACCTTGCCGGGCAGGGCAAGGCCAATCCGCTGGGAGCGATCCTGTCGGCTGCGATGCTGCTGGAAACACTTGGCCAGGAAGCTGCAGCGCAGGCCATTCGCCAGGGAGTCGAAGCGGCGCTGGGCAGCGGTGTCAAGACAGCCGATCTGTGCCGGGCTGGCGAAACACCGGCTCCAACCGAAGCGGTGGGAGAATTTATCGCGACCTACATACGACAACAAACGCCGGTGACTCCATAAATCAAACCAGCGCAAGACGTATGGATGACGGCGTTGGCGCAGTACACGTGAACAGGGAGGGACGGCGACTTAGCGGGCGCCCGGCCACGAAGTAGGCCGGACGACCAGAGGCCGCGGGTCGTCGGTCGGCCGGGCGCGCTGCGCAGGTAGAGCGGCCTCAAGCCTCTTTCCGTCCCTAACCCTGTAAATGCCATGAGTGAGCGCATCATCATCTTCGACACCACCCTGCGTGATGGCGAGCAAGCGCCGGGCGCTTCCATGACCATCGACGAAAAGCTACGCATTGCGCATCAACTGGCCCGGCTGCACGTAGACGTTATGGAAGCCGGTTTTCCGATTTCATCACCGGCCCAGTTTGAGGCTGTTCAGCGCATCGCCGCCGAGGTAGAAGGTCCGATCATCTGTGCACTGGCACGTACGCGTGAAGAGGACATCCAGGCAGCAGGCGAGGCGCTAAAGCCTGGCAAGCGCACGCGAATCCATACGTTCATTGCCACCAGCGACATTCACATTGATGCCAAGTTTGGCGATGTGCGCTATGGACGCACGTTGTCCGAAAAGCGGCAGACCATTCTGCGTCTGACCGAAGAAGCCGTGCGGCTGGCCCGCACGTTTACCGAAGATGTGGAGTTCAGTGCCGAAGACGCCGGGCGCACCGACGTGGGCTATCTGGCAGAAGTGGTGCAGGTGGCTATTGAAGCCGGCGCTACAACCATCAACCTGCCAGATACAACGGGCTACTGCGTGCCGGACGAGTACGCAACAATGTTTCGTGAGGTAATCCGTCGGGTGCAGCCGCCTGCCCACATCGTCTTTTCAGCACATTGCCACGACGATCTGGGGTTAGCCGTAGCCAATTCGTTGGCAGCGGTGCAGGCTGGCGTGCGGCAGATCGAGTGTACGATTAATGGAATCGGAGAACGGGCCGGTAATGCAGCGCTTGAAGAAGTGGTTATGGCGCTGAAAGTGCGCAGCGACCGCTTTGGCCGGCCTCAGATCAACATTGTAACGCAGTATCTGATGGAAACCAGCCGCATGGTGTCGCTGGCAACCGGCTTTCCGGTGCCACCCAACAAAGCCATTGTTGGGCGTAATGCCTTCAGCCATGAGGCGGGCATCCATCAGCACGGCGTTCTGCGCCGGCGTGATACCTACGAGATTATGCGGGCGGAGGATGTCGGTCAACAACCCGAGCAAATTCGACTGGGACGCCATTCAGGACGGCATGGACTCTTTAGCCGCCTGGCTAAACTGGGCATTGAATTGCCCGAAGCACGCAAAGAAGAGATCTACCGACGTTTTCTGGCGCTGGCCGACTTGAAGAAGGAAGTCTTTGACGAAGATCTGCGTCGTCTGGTTGAAACACAACCTGCTGAAGATGAAACGACGCCCTATCGACTCGTTGCACTTCATGTGGCTACGGGGACCCATCGGGCACCTGAAGCTGAAGTGCAGCTTTACCACCAGGCAACCGGCACGCTTCGGAGTGAACGAGCAACTGGTGACGGTCCGGTGAACGCCATCTACAAAGCCATCGACCGGGCTGTGGGTGCAGCGCACGAGCTGATCAGTTACGAACTGCGCTCAGTTACCGAAGGCGCCGATGCAGTAGGCGAAGTGACCGTGGTCATAGCGTTCAGCGGCACCCGCTTCAAAGGGGTAGCACGGCATACCGATGTGCTGCACGCTTCGGCCAACGCGTATCTGGATGCCATCAACCAACTGGAACTGTTTCGTGCCGACCGGGAGAGCGTTTCGTTCGTCCGTTCCGGCATTATGCAATCGTTTGGCGATGCTGCTGCCTGAAGCTAAAGCGCTGAAATGCCTATGGGTATGACCATCACCGAAAAAATCCTGGCCCGCCATGCCGGGCGCGATCGCGTCGCACCGGGCGAGAACATCTGGATCAACGTCGACATCCTGATGACGCACGACGTGTGTGGTCCCCCTACGATTGAAATTTTTAAGCGGGAATTTGGACCGCATGCGCGCGTGTGGGATCGGGAGAAGGTGGTCATTTTGCCGGATCACTATATCTTTACGTCAGATCCGCACGCGCGACGCAATATTGAAATTTTACGCGAATTTGCGCGGGAACAGGAGCTGCCCTACTACTATGATGTAGGCACGGCCCGCTACAAGGGGGTCTGTCATGTAGCCCTGGCCGAAGAAGGTTTCAACCGGCCGGGTATTGTACTGATCGGAACCGATAGTCATACGTGCACTTCGGGAGCTTTCGGCCTCTTCTCGACAGGGGTGGGCAACACGGACGCGGCTTTCATCATGGGCACCGGCAAGATCTGGGTCAAGGTGCCCGAAACCATGCGTTTCGTCTTTGAAGGCAGCCTGCCCCCTTACCTGATGGCCAAAGATCTCATCCTGACCATTATCGGCGACATCGGGATCGATGGGGCCACGTACCGGGCCATGGAGTTCGACGGCGAGGCCGTCTATGACCTGTCGATTGAGGAACGCATGACGTTGACGAACATGGCGATCGAAGCAGGAGGCAAGAGCGGCATCATTGCGCCCGACGAAAAGACCATTGCATATGTGCGGGAACGCACAGATGCACCTTTTGAGGTCTTCCATAGCGATCCCGATGCCCGCTATCACTCAGAATACGTCTATGACGTCTCCAGGCTGGAGCCGGTTGTGGCCAAACCCCATCGGCCCGATAATCGGGCAACCGTTACGGAAGTGGCCGGCACAAAGCTCGACCGTGCCTACATCGGTAGTTGTACGGGAGGCAAGCTGGAAGATTTCATTGCAGCCGCTCGCATCCTGAAGGGGCAGGAGGTGCGGATCGATACCTATGTGGTCCCTGCTTCCACTTACGTAGCGCAGCAACTGCATCGCTACAGGATAGACGGCCTTTCGCTCTACGACATCTTCGTGCAGGCGGGTTGCAAGATAGGTCATGCCAGTTGTGGTGCATGCCTTGGGGGACCGCCGGATACGTTCGGCCGCACGCATGGCACAGAGGTGGTCATTTCAACCACAAACCGCAACTTCCCGGGCCGCATGGGCTCCAAACAGGCATCCATTTACCTGGCTTCGCCTCTGACCGTGGCTGCTTCGGCCCTGGCGGGCGTCATCACTGACCCGCGCGAAGTCCTGGTATAGGCTGTCAAACACAGGGAAGGGCAACGTTCAGCTTGGGCTATGATGGCGATGAAAGACATTATTCGTGGACAGGCCTACGTTGTGGGCGATTCAGTCGATACCGACCAGATTATTCCAGCACAACACCTGGTCTACAGCCTGACCCGTCCTGAAGAGCGTCGGCTCTATGGACGCTATGCGCTCAGCGGGGTGCCGACTGAAGGGCAGGGATTGCCCTATGGAAACATTCCATTTACCGCGCCGGATGCATACAAGAGTCGCTTCAAGATCGTTGTGGCCGGCAAAAACTTCGGCTGCGGCTCCTCGCGCGAGCATGCGCCGTTTGCCCTGCAGGAAGCTGGTTGTGAGGCTGTGGTGGCTGAAAGCTATGCCCGCATTTTTTATCGTAACGCCGTTGATGGGGGCTTCCTGATACCCTTGGAGACGCCCGTCCGTCTGATCGACAAAATCCGAACGGGCGATGAGCTGGAGATTGATACACATCTGGCCAAACTGACCAATCTGACCACGGGCGACGAATTTCTGCTCCATCCACTGGGCGAAGTGGCTGAAATCCTGCGGGCGGGCAATCTGTTCGCGTACGCCCGTAAGGCTGGCCTGATACCCAAAAACGCCTGATCGTCATGAAGATCGAGCTCTTTGACACGACGCTGCGTGACGGTACCCAGGGGGAACATGTCACGCTGACGGTCGACGACAAAATCCGGATTGCACGCCGCCTGGATGACTTTGGTATCGATGTGATCGAAGGAGGATGGCCAGGCTCTAATCCCAAAGACAAAGCCTTTTTCGAGCGGGCCCGGGATATGACCTGGAAGCATGCGCAGATCTGTGCGTTTGGCTCGACGCGACGTGCCGGCCGCGCCCCTGAAGATGATCCCAATCTGCAGGCGCTCCTTGAAGCGCAGACGCCTGTGGTAGCCATCTTCGGAAAAAGCTGGACACTGCATGCCCGCGTCGCACTGGGCGTCTCGCTCGAAGAAAACCTGGAGCTGATCGCTTCGTCGGTGGCTTTCCTGAAAGCGCACGGCCGCCGCGTTATCTACGACGCCGAGCATTTCTTCGACGGCTATCAGGACGACCCGGCCTATGCCCTGGAAACGCTGCAGGCTGCGGCCGAGGCCGGGGCCGACGTGCTGGTGCTCTGCGATACCAACGGGGGGACACTTCCCAGCGACATCTACCGCATTGTTGGTGAGGTGCGTCGTCAGTTTACGCTACCGCTGGGGATTCACACACATAACGACACCGGTTGTGCTGTAGCCAATACGATTATGGCTGTGGCAGCCGGCGCCCGACACGTACAGGGAACCATTAACGGCATCGGCGAACGCTGTGGCAATGCCGACCTGTGTGTGGTCATTCCCAATCTGCAGCTCAAGATGGGTTTTACCTGCGTGCCCGAAGAAAAACTGACGCAACTGACAGATCTTTCGCGCTTTGTGAATGAGGTGGCCAACCTGACGCCCATCGACCGGGCACCATACGTCGGTCGTAGTGCCTTTGCCCATAAGGGAGGCGTGCACGTTTCGGCGGTGCTGAAAGATCCGCGGGCTTATGAGCATATCGCTCCTGAAAAGGTAGGCAATCGCCGTCGGGTACTTGTTTCGGACCTCTCCGGTAAAAGCAATGTCCGGTACAAAGCCGCCGAGCTGGGCATTGAGCTAAAAGAAGGTGCCCAGGCCCAACAGGCGGTGCAACGCATCAAAGCACTGGAGCACCTGGGCTACGAATTCCAGGGCGCTGAAGCTTCCTTTGAATTACTGCTGCGCACGATTCAGGGGGAAGATACGCGCTTTTTTACGCTGGAGCGGTTGCGCGTGCGCACCGAGATCGACAAAGATGGGGGTGTCTGCAATGCCGAAGCGACGCTGGCCATTCGGGTTCAGAAAGCACGCGCGCTGGTGGTCGCCGAGGGCAACGGGCCGGTCGATGCGCTTTCGAACGCACTGCGCAAGGCTTTACGCAGCTTCTACCCAGACCTTGATCAGGTGCAGCTGAGTGACTATAAGGTGCGCGTACTCAATTCCGATAAGGGAACGGCAGCAGCCGTGCGCGTGCTGGTAGAGCACCGAAACGGCGAACGCCGCTGGCATACGGTAGGCGTATCGACCAACATTCTGGAAGCCAGCTGGCAGGCACTGGCCGACGGCATCTGCTATTTCCTGCTCAAGCAGCGACAGAGTCAGCCAACTACCGCTGCCATGACGCCCTCAGCTCAACGCACATAAACCAACGAGCGCGTCCGGACTTGATCCCCGACTTCCAGGCGGACAAAGTATAATCCTGACGCCACTTCGTTGCCGGCGTCGCTTCGGCCATCCCATAGCACCACATGACGTCCAGGACCGGGGGTACCCTCGACAAGCTGTCGTACCTGACGTCCCAGCAGGTCGTAGATCGTCAGCCGCACGACTTCGGGATCAGGGATGTCGTACACAATACGGATGGGAGCCCGGCCGGCGGTCACATAAAGCTGTACGCTGATCTCGGCCGGAATTACTTCCAGCTGAATGCGGGACGTCTCTACGGTAAACGCACCATCGCTGACGGCCACCACAACCGTATACTGTCCGACCTGCTGGGGGGTGAAGACAAATTGGCCACTCTGGGCGTCGATGGAGGCCCCGGGAGGAGCCTCCAGTAGGGTATAGGTGAGGGGATCGCCCTCGGGGTCTTCGGCCTGGAAGCGAAAGCGGAACGTCCGGCCTACCACAAGCACTGTATCAGAAAGTACGGCCGTGAAGGCGGGAGGCCGATTGATATCCTGCACCACCAGTACGGTCTGCGCCGTGTCGGTAGCCAGACCGTCCGTTACGAGCAGACGTACGGGGTACGTGCCTGCCTGTTGAAAGTTGGGGACGAACTGCACCTGACCGGTGAGCGGATCTACAGAAAAGCCGGCCGGTCCTTCCAGGACCTGAAAGCCGAGCGAGGCACAGGCGTCTGGATCCGTGGCTGTGAACTGCCAGTTGAGGGTCGTACCCTCTTGGACCACCAAGGTGTCGGGTACAGCGGCAAAGCGAGGAGGCTCGTTGGGAATAGTGGGGCGGATTACGTTGTCCCAGAGTTGTTGCGCTTCGTCGGCAGCTTGTGCAAGTGTTGTCGCATCATCGGCTGCCAGGATTGCAAAAGCAACGGGAATGCGGCAGCCTGGATCCAGGCGGAAGGGGCCTGCCGCCATGAGTTGGGATACGTCCGTATTGTCCAGTTGGAGCTGTTGGAGGCCGCCCGAAAGAAAGCTCCACTTTTCGCTTTGCGTAAAGCCGTCGTAGAGCTCGGTCGGGTTGTCAATTGCCCGATAGGAGAAGAGGGCAGGCGTCAACAGGCGAATAGCTGCCAGCGTATCGGGATCCATGCTTTTATTCTGCACGATGCCCATACGTCGTGCCGAATCATAGCGGGCAAAGTCGTGGGCATTGGGATTCAGGTCCCAGTCCAGAAAAATGCCGGCATACAGCGGAGAGAGCGGCGTGGTGCGCAGATTTTCGAGGGTGTAGTGAACGATGACGAACAGCTGGCGGTCTGGAATCGTGTCGGCGTACGTTTCCTGAAGCACGTTGATGTGTAAGGGGAAAGGAGCTGCCCGATCGGTGAGTTCGATGGTCCCCTGCTGGGCGGTGAAGCGGCCGGGCGCAATGAGTTCCAGACTACTGCCTTCGGCTGGCTGAAAGTCGCGATGCTGAGTGATGCCGTCTTCGCCCCGGATGGCGTCGGAGACGAACTGAGGCGAGATGCCAGCCAGCAATCCACCTTCGAAAAGCAGGTTACGTCCATCCAGCGTAAAGCCTACACCACTTGATGCACCGGCAAAGCCCGTCCAGCCCAGATTACCGGTAGTGGTTATTGACGTCTGAAGGCGACCGGTAGCCAGCGTAACGGTCTGCTCGGGGTTAATGATCAGGCGAAACAGATCACGATCGATATAGCCAGCGTCGGCCTGCACGTCGGTCAGAAAGACGACACTGCGATTTTGAGGGGCATTCGCAGCAATTTCGAAAGCGAAGGTAACCGCCACGGTGTCACCGGGATCCAACCGGGAGATCTGCGCCGTGCCCTGCAAGATCGTAAGGTAGGGTACCTCGACGCGTAACTGGAGCTGCACATTCGTCGCCGAAGCCAGGTGGTTGGTAAAGCGAGCAGTGAGCTGGACGGTTTCACCGCTTTCCAGATAACCGTCGGTGTCGCTGTCGGACACATCCAGATCAACCAGGCGGATTGCAGGGAAGCCGGTTTCCGTAACGGCCCGGAAGGCATTGATGCGGCCGCGTCCGAGCCGTCCGGCAAAGCCCGGGTTGAGCGCGTCGATCGGGTCAGCCGTCAGGCGAATCTGTTCACGAACCTGATCGGGGGTGTATTCAGGAAAACGGGTACGTACCAGCGCGGCAATGCCGGCCGTCAGCGGACTGGCAAAGGAAGTGCCGGTGGCTGACGTCGTATAGCGTCCGTTGGGCAGGGTGCTGTTCAGGTTAACGCCCGGCGCAAAGACGTTCACGCTGCGCCCGTAGTTTGAAAAGCCGGCTTTCCCGTCATTGTCTTTGTTAGTGGCACCGACGGAAAGTACACGGGGATGGCTGGCCGGACTGAAGGGGGTCTGATCGTTATCCTGGCTGTCGTTCCCTGCAGCGGCCACAATAAGGCTCCCCAGATCGGTAACCGCCTCAATCACTTCTGCTTCAAACCGGGAAAGACCTGGTCCTCCCCAGCTTACATTGATAATCTGGGCGCCATTCAGGGCGGCATAGACCATACCGTGGTAGCCGAAGCAGATATTGCGATCTTGGCGAGGGCATCCGGCATTGATGGGCATAAAGCGCGCGTTCCAGCTACTACCGGCTATGCCACGGCGATTGTTGGTTACGGCCGCTGCCACGCCGGCTACCTGCGTACCATGGGCTGCGTTACTGGGTGTAGCGGGCAGACCGGTGGGATCAGGCGTATTATTGGCAAAGTTCCAGCCATGTACGTCGTCCACAAACCCATTGCCGTCATCGTCCAGGCCGTTGTCGGGGATTTCACCCGGGTTCGTCCAGACATTGTCGATCAGGTCGGGATGGCGCCAGTCGGTGCCGCCATCGACAATGGCAATAACGATGTCGCCTTGTTCGCCTTTGACCACATCCCAGGCTTCTGGTGCCTGAATGTGTGGCAGATGGGTCATCAGTGGGTAGAGCGAATCGTTCGGAACCGCTACAATCTGTCGAATCAGAAGTGGCTCGGCATAAACGACCTCGGGTAGACGGCTCAGTTCATCAGCCACGCGCCAGGGAGAAACAGGACGTGCGTAGTGCAGCACGTAGATGGAGCGTAAGCGCGCCAGCGCAGGAACCGAACGTTTGTTGGCTACCTGATCCAGGTAGGGAAAGGCGGGCTCAACGGAAAGTGGCGAGAAACGCGCCAGTGTGCGGTCCAGATGGGGTAGTCCAGTTTTGCCGGCCTGGGGCGTGATAGGCGCGGCCAGCTTGAAGACCACCACCCCGGGCTGAACAGGCCCACGCGGACTGCGATCCGCTCGCACCGATGGCGTCAGCAGCAAGGCGCATAGCAACCCCACAATCGGGTATTGAAGCACAAGACGCATGGCTATGCATCGTTGGAGATTCGTTGCCAGTATAGCGAGTAGCTGAACAAATAATACGAAACCCGCGGCCGAAAAGCAGGAGCACCTTTAGGAGCGGTGCGCCTGCCGGTCCTGTGCCTTGGCTTCTTCCCAGTAGCGATCCATTTCTTCGAGGCTGGCGTCGTTCGGCGTGCGTCCCTGCTCAGCCAGGCGGGCTTCGATATGGCGAAAGCGGCGTATAAATTTGTTGTTGGTACGCTGCAGGGCGTTTTCTGGATTAAGTCCGAGCAGTCGCGCATAGTTCACCAGGGCAAAAAGCACATCGCCCAGCTCCTCTTCAAGGGTTTCTGGCGCTGCACCTGCCCTCACCTGTTGGTGGAACTCTTGTAACTCTTCCCGTACTTTTTGCCAGGCCTGCTCCCGTTCTGGAAAGTCGAAACCCACGCCAGCCGCTTTTTCCTGAATCCGATAAGCACGCAGCAGGGCCGGCAGATGCCGGGGAACACCTTCCAGGGCAGAGACCTGCTGCTTCTGGCTCGCTGCTTTTTCTTGCAGTTTGATCTGCTCCCAGTTATTCAACACTTCCTGCACACTATCTACCTCTAACTCGCCAAAGACATGCGGATGGCGCCGAATGAGTTTTTCGGTTTCGGTTTCAATGACGTCTTTGAGGGTGAACCGACCCGCTTGCTCGGCTATGATGCTGTGGAAGACCACGTGTAGCAGCACATCGCCCAGCTCACGCTTGAGTTCTTCCCAGTCCTGTTCTTCGATAGCTGCGACGACCTCGTAAGCTTCCTCGATAAGCAGATGCTTGACCGACTCATGCGTTTGTTTTCGGTCCCAGGGACAGTCGCGACGAAGCTGGCGTACAATCGCGACAAAGTCGGCGTAAGCTTCGCGCCGATCTTCTGGCTCTCGGAACGATGGATCGTACGGTTTGGGGACCTCTGCCATGACCGTTAGCGGGGGGATGGTTTTTTCAACCGACGGCACCATAACCCTGTGGGCGCCGATTTGTTTTGGCGTGGGGTTTCGGTCAGTGGATTTTCAGGTTGAAGGTGATGACATACTGTTGTCACGAGGGGGGGCTATATTACCTTATAGCATCTCCTGGCGGGCTCGTGTGTGCACCGTAGGGAGGGCCGGCCATTGGCCGGTGGACTCGTGTGCCATCCGCCAGGGTTCATGTAACATCAAACAACCACAGGAGGTGCATCATGGCTCGTAGCATCAACAAGGTGATTCTGGTCGGGAATCTGGGGCAGGACCCGGAGCTGCGCTATACGCCTTCCGGTACGGCCGTTTGCAACATGCGTCTGGCGACCAACGAAGTTTACCGGGACGCCGAAGGTAATCTTGTAGAGCGTACGGAATGGCACAATCTGGTGGCGTGGGGGCGGCTGGCGGAGATTTGCAATCAGTATTTGCGGAAGGGTTCGAAGGTGTACGTGGAGGGTTCGCTACAGACGCGTTCCTGGGAGGATCGGGACGGTAACACGCGTTATACGACGGAAATTAAGCTGCGGGAGATGGTAATGCTGGACGTGAAGGGGGAGGCAGCCGAGGTATCGGCGGGTCCGGCGGCTACGACGTCGCAGACTCCGGCGCAGCCAGAGCCGTCCATGTCGCTGGAGGCCGATGACTATACGCTCAATCCTGACGACGACCTGCCCTTCTGAGTCCGGAGAACCCGGAAAAAAAGGGGCGTCCATGTGGACGCCCCTTTGCTTTTTTGCGCCAGACGGATCAGGAAGCTGGTTTTTGCAGGGCGGTAATCAACGTGCCGTCGGACCGGGGATCGTAGAGCCGGAGCAGGAAGGTGGCGCCTGGCCTGATAGCCTGATAGACCTGTTCGAACGCTTCGACGCTACGCACGGGCTTGCGATCCACCTCGGTGATAATCAGGCCACGCCGCAGGTTGGCTTCCCGGTATGCCTCGCTGTTTGGATCAACGTTGGTGATCAGCACACCCTCTACGTCGGTATCCTCCAGATTAAAGCGGCGGGCCAGCTCCGGAGTGATGTCGGCGATCGAAAAACCCAGCTCTTCCATCAGGTCGGACGCGGCCCCCTGGTCTGCACGTGCACGCCGTCGCGAAGCGGTGGCACCTTCTGTCGGTGCAGCGCCCAGCTTTACGCTTAGCGTACGCGTCTCGCCATCCCGGTTGATGGTAATTTTGACCTCGTCGCCGGGCCGATGGGTGCTGATGATCTTTGAAAGTTCCAGGTGGTTTGTCAGTTCGCGGTTGTCGATGGCCACAATGATGTCCCCGGGCTCAAGGCCGGCTTTGTCGGCGGCCGAACCTTCTTCGACCGACACGACCTGCGCGGCGCCCCGAGGCAGGTTGAGCGCTTTGATCACTGAGGGAGCAGCCGCCGTGTACTGTACGCCCAGCCGGGCACGTTCCACGTGTCCGGTTTCAATGAGCTGGGGTACCACGTACTGGACGATGTCCACCGGAATAGCAAAACCGATGCCCTGATAGCCACCGGTTCTGCTGTAGATGGCCGTATTGATGCCGATCAGCTCACCGCGCAGGTTTACCAGTGGACCGCCTGAGTTCCCCGGATTGATGGCCGCGTCGGTTTGGATAAAGTTTTGTACAGCCGGTCCTTCGCTGTAATAGCGGTTGAGGGCACTGATGATACCTGAGGTTACGGTGTTACTGAGCTGAGGTGAAAGGGGCGAGCCGAAAGCCAATACCCACTGGCCGACGCGAAGCGCGCTGGCGTCGCCCATGGAAATATAGGGAAGGTTTTCAGCGTCGATCTTCAGTACCGCCAGATCGCTCTGCGGGTCGGTGCCTACCACTTCAGCATCATAGGTAGTGCCATCGTGGAGCACGACCTGTAGTTCGTCGGCGCCTTCCACCACATGGTTATTGGTTACAATGTACCCGTCGCTACGGATGATGACCCCGGAGCCCAGACCCTGCGATCGAAATTCTTCAGGCAGGTCGGGAATGCGAAAGTTGAAGAATTCTTCGAAGGGGGTTCCTTCAAAAGGATTCCAGCGAAATGGTCGGCGCCGGATGATTTTTTCGGAGCGGATCTGAACTACGGTCGGATTGACGCGCTCGGCTACGGCGATGAAGGCTTCCTCCAGGGAGTTGACGTCAGCTCCGTCGATACGGGTGCCGCCGGTTGTTTCGTGAGCCAGCGTGGGAGGGGGTGCCTGCTTACTCAGGCCGAACAGGTTGGTCCCGACGGTGGTGAAGAATACACCGGCCAGGAAGGCAATCCCGATCCACGCAAGCAGCGATAACGTCCGTGTCCGTCGCATAGCTTTTTCCGCGGTTTGAAGCCCGAGCATCTGCTGTCTATACGGAAAACAGTGGTAAAAGATCATCAGTAAACCGCTACGTTATCGTAACGCATAACCTGGGGCTATGCGCCAAAAGAAAAAACGCAATACTGACCTTTTTTCGTATTGGCTACTTCAAAAAAAGCGCGGAGCCCTGGGGGCCCGCGCTTTGAAGACGAAACGGCAGACCGATCAGTGAGGGATACCCGGTTCAGTCATTTCCCGGACGTTGAGCACACGGTCGAGTTCTTCGTCCGAAAGCAGGCCCATCTCTTTGACCACTTCACGGACCGACTTGCGCTCGGCGGCTGCTTTTTTGGCCACTTCGGCCGCTTTGTCGTAACCGATGATGGGATTCAGGGCCGTGGCGATCGAGGGATTGCGCTCCAGCAGCTGGCGACAACGCTCCCGATCGGCTTCAATACCTTCGAGGCACCGGAGGCGGAAGGCTTCGCAGCCGTTGGTCAGGATCTGGATACTTTCCAGCATGGCATGCGCCATGACGGGCATCATGGTATTCAGCTCGAAGTTACCGTGCTGGCCACCGATGGTAATGGTCAAATGATTGCCCATCACACGGGCACAGATCATCATCATCATTTCACAGTGCACGGGGTTCACTTTGCCCGGCATGATCGAAGAGCCCGGCTGCACGGCAGGTAGCCGGATTTCGGCAAGACCGCTCGTGGGGCCGCTGGCCATCCAGCGAATGTCGTTGGCAATTTTCATCAGGGCTATGGCCAGTGTATTGAGGGCCCCAGAGACCGACCCGTATGCGTCTTTGCCGCCCTGCGCCTCGAAGTGATCTTCGGCTTCGCGGAATGGCAGGCCGGTCAGGTTGCTGATATGCTCGATGGCACGTGCAGGGAATTCGGGATGGCGATTGATGCCCGTGCCTGTGGCGGTACCCCCCAGCGCCAGCTCTGACAGCTCATGGGAGACGGTACGAAGCCGTCGGATGGCATGATCGATCTGAGCGGCGTAGCCGCCAAATTCCTGGCCAAGCCGCACGGGCGTGGCATCCATCAGGTGCGTGCGGCCGCTTTTGAGCACGTCGTCAAACTGTTCGGCTTTTTCTTGCAGGCTGGTACGTAGCCGTAGCAGCGCAGGAATCAGCTCATTTTCCAGGGCCACGCGGGCAGCAATGTGCATGGCCGTGGGAATGACATCATTCGACGACTGGGACATGTTCACGTCGTCATTGGGATGGACCAGCTTACTGCCCCGCTCGCCGCCCAGCAGTTCGGTGGCCAGATTGGCGATCACCTCATTGGCGTTCATATTCGTCGAGGTGCCACTACCGGTCTGGAAGATATCGACCACAAACTGATCATCCAGCTCCCCACTGATCACGCGTTTGGCGGCGTTCTCGATGGCATCGGCTTTTTCAGGAGACAACAGGCCCAGCTCCCGGTTGGCGCGGGCTGCGGCCAGCTTGATAATGCCCAGGGCTTCGATAAAACGGCGAGGAAAGCGCAGTCCACTGATCGGAAAATTTTCGACAGCACGTTGCGTCTGCGCTCCGTAAAGTGCACGGGCTGGAACACGCACTTCCCCCAGGGAATCGCGTTCAATACGGTAGGCCTGGCTCATGGTTGACGTCCTTTTGTTGGCGAAAGCGAAAACTTTTGGCCGCTATTAACTTACGACCTCCAGTTCAGAAAAGAAGCTAAAAAAGGCGCGCCTCTTTTTTCGTGGTTTTTCAGTAGATTCACTGATCTGAACAATAAGCATGCAGGACGATGGAAGTGATTCGATCGGTCAGGGCGATGCAGGCGCATGCCGACGCCCGGCGTCGGGAAGGACGCCGTCTGGCACTGGTGCCTACCATGGGGGCTCTCCATGAAGGACATCTGGCGCTGGTGCGTACGGCACGAGCCCATGCCGACCACGTGACCGTTTCCATCTTTGTTAATCCCACGCAGTTTGGTCCACACGAAGACTATGCGCGTTACCCGCGCCAGTTGGAACAGGACGTTGCTGCGCTGGACGCGCTGGGGGTGGATGTGGTCTTTGCACCAACCGTTGAAGAAATGTATCCGGACGGTCCGGAGGACAACCTGACCTGGGTTTATGTGGAGAAGCTGGATGCCCATCTGTGTGGTCGCTATCGTCCCGGGCACTTTCAGGGAGTAACGACTGTGGTGGCAAAGCTCTTCAATATCTGTAAGCCCCATGTGGCTGTCTTTGGCCTGAAAGATGCGCAGCAGTTCCAGATTGTTCGTCGCATGATACGTGACCTACACTACGATATTGAGCTGATTGGAGTGCCGACGGTGCGCGAGCCCGATGGGCTGGCGCTTTCTTCACGAAACACTTATCTGCGTCCGGAAGAGCGCACACAGGCTGTGGTGCTGTCACAGGCTATTGAAGCAGCCCGGCGCGCTGTTGAAGCAGGGGAACAGCGGCCAGAGGCTATTGTTGAAGCGATGCGTCAGATTCTGGCCCGGGCGCCCCTGGCCCGTGTGCAATATGCAGAGGTGGTGGATGCCGAGACATTGCAACCGGTCACACGTATTCAGCCCGGGCAGCGCGTGCTGGTAGGGGTGGCGGTCTTTTTCGGGGATACGCGCCTGATCGACAATGTCTTTGTAGAGGCTCCGGAGCTTGAAGGTTAAGCGATATGACCATTACCATGTTTCGAGCGAAGCTGCACGGGCTTCGCGTTACCGAAGCGGATCTATACTACGAAGGTTCCATTACAATCGACCAGGAGTTGCTTGAGCTGGCTGGTATCCTGCCCTATGAAAAAGTACAGGTGGTTAATGTGAACAATGGCGCGCGTCTGGAAACTTATACGCTGCCTGGCAGGCGCGGCAGCCGTGTGGTGTGCCTGAACGGACCGGCCGCCCGCATGGCAGCCCGCGGGGACCAGGTGCTCGTCATTGCTTATGCGCAGATGACCCCCGAAGAGGCAAGAACACACCGGGCGCGCGTGGTGCTGTTCGATGAACACAACGAGCCCAGGCAAACCCTGGAGCTTTCAGTGGCAGAAGCGCAGGCAATGGCTGCTGAAGCCAGTACGGGATGAAGCCCTTCAGTTGGCTTACAGGATGCCTGATCTGGCTTGCGACGGCCAGAACGATTGGCGCACAGCCAGTAGCCCTGTTGCCTGTGGCCACCTCAGCGGGTTATGGTTTTATCACGCCAGAAGGGAAAGTGGCCATTGCCCCTCGCTTTGAGCGGGTGCAGCCTTTTTCCGAAGGACGCGCGGCCGCCCGGTTCAACGGACAGTGGGGATTCATTGATACCACGGGGCAATGGCTGGTGCCTCCCCAATACGAGCAGGTCTTCCCCTACCGAAACGGCTATGCCCGGGTGCGTCGAGCAGGACGTTGGGGATTTGTCGATCGATCCGGACAGGAGGTAATTCCTCCAACTTACAGAGCTGCACAGGACTTCGCATACGGGCTGGCCCCTGTAGAAGTCGTGCAGAAGATTCTTGGCGTTGTGCACCGTACGCGCTGGGGGTTTATCAATCCGCAGGGGGTCATGGTGATCCCTCCGCAGTTTACGCAAGCCCTGGCTTTTCATGAAGGTTTAGCGGCGGTTGAAGTAGCAACACAGACGCTGATGGTAACGACCGGCCATAAATGGGGCTTTATCGATACAACCGGCCAGTGGGTTATTCCTCCGCGCTTTAGTTCAGCCCGAAACTTCTCAGAGGGGCTGGCGCTGGTGCGGGAGGGCCCACGTACCCTGTTTATTGATCGGACCGGTGAGCCTGTGTTTGAAGTGCCTTATCGCCAGGTGTACAGCTTTGTCGAAGGGCGTGCACGAATTTCCGACGGTATGTACTGGGGCTTTATCGATCGGAAAGGCCAGGTGGTTGTCCCGTTACGTTTCGAGCAAGTGCTGGATTTTTCCGAAGGGCTGGCCGCTGTACGGATAGGAGGACGCTGGGGGTACATTGACCGCGAAGGCAATCTGGTGATTCGGCCACGCTACGAACAAGCCCATGCCTTTCAACATGGCGTTGCGCTGGTGTCGGAAGAAGGCCGACTGCTCTATATCGATCGGGCCGGGCGTGTGCGCTGGCAGCGTCCCACCTCTTGAGTCTGAGGGATGCATTGCTTACGTTTCACCTTCGCAGCATAATTGATCTACGAATCAGACGTGGGTACTATGGAAATTTCTACGCTGGCTGTAATTGGAGCCGGTACCATGGGGCAGGGGATTGCGCACGTAGCGGCCCTCCATGGACGTACGGTACGGCTTGTTGATGTTTCTGCAGAAGTGTTGCAGCGGGCGTTGCAGCATATTGCGTCGAATCTGGATCGTCAGGTCAAGAAGGGCCGCATTAGCGCAGCGCAGAAAGAGGAGGCGCTGAAGCATATTGCCCCCTCGACCGACCTGGAGGCTGCGGTGTCTGATGTGCAGCTGGTCATTGAGGCGGTGCCGGAGAGTCCGGATCTAAAAGCTCAAGTGTTTGAGCGGTTGGATCGCGCAGCGCCTTCAGCGGCGATACTGGCCTCCAATACCTCCTCAATTTCTATCACCTGGCTGGCTGCTCGAACAGGACGTTCGGCTCAGGTGATTGGCATGCACTTTTTTAATCCGGTACCGGTCATGCAGTTGGTAGAGATCGTCCGCGGGCTGGAAACCAGTGAAGCGACCTATCAAACCATCTACCGGCTGGCCGAAGCGCTGGGCAAAACACCGGTAACCGTTAATGATGCGCCTGGATTTGTCTCAAACCGGGTGCTGATGCCCATGATCAATGAGGCCATCTACTGCGTTATGGAAGGCGTGGCCACGCCTGAAGACGTGGATCGTGTGATGAAGCTGGGCATGAATCATCCAATGGGGCCCCTGGCGCTGGCTGACCTGATCGGGTTGGACGTATGCCTGGGGATCATGGAAGTGTTACATCGAGAGCTGGGAGAGGACAAGTACCGTCCTTGCCCCCTGCTTCGTAAAATGGTGGCCGCTGGCCGTCTGGGTCGTAAGACAGGCCGAGGCTTCTACGAGTATGCCGTCTCCTAATGCATAGCCGAGCTCTCCAGAGGAGCATGCCCCACCAACCTGAGAGGACAATGGAAGGTTCAGCGATCTCGTATCGGAAGCGGCACGTCCCTTTTTATCGGCGTCCCAGCGCGGGCGCCTGGGCTGTGATTATTGCCATGGCCTTCCTGATCACGCTGTACTTTCTCAATCTGTCTTAGGCGCTGTGGCTGTGCCGCCACCGTTCTGTTCTCGCTGGGCGAAGCGTTCATATGCTTCGATAATGTCTTTGACGAGGCGGTGACGAACGACGTCTTCGCGGTTGAAATAAACGAAAGCGATGCCTTCTACGCCTTCGAGGACGTGCCGCACCTCTACCAGACCACTGTGCTCCGGGCTGGGGAGGTCGGTCTGGGTAATATCGCCGGTGATGATGGCCCGGCTGTTGGTACCCAGCCGCGTCAGAAACATCTTCATTTGCTGTGTGGTGGCATTCTGAGCCTCGTCCAGAATCACAAAGGCGGCATTAAGTGTGCGGCCACGCATATAGGCCAGCGGTACGATTTCGATCACGTTCTGCTCGATCAGGGTTCGCAGCCGCTCTCGCGGCAGCATGTCTTCCAGGGCATCATAGAGAGGCCGCAGATATGGATCAACTTTTTCCCGAAAGTCTCCAGGCAGGAAGCCCAGCCGCTCGCCCGCTTCAACGGCTGGCCGCGAAAGCACTATGCGTTTGACCTGGCGGGCTTTCAGCGCGGCCACCGCCAGCGCTACGGCAGTGTACGTTTTGCCGGTGCCTGCCGGCCCAATCGCGAACACGATGTCGTTTTGACGGGCCATCTCGACGAGCCGGCGCTGATTGGGCGTTCTGGCTCGTATCGGTACACCGGTCGTCGTGTACAGAATGACGTCGTCAACAGCAGTGGGTGCGGCACCGGCTCCATCGCCTGTGGTGAAAAGCGCCAGTACGGTATCTACATCATGCTCGGAAAGCTGACCATGACGGTTGAGCAGAGCGGTCAACTCACGAACCGTCCGTTCAATACGTTCGAGCGCTTCGGCTTCGCCTCGCAGAATGAGCTGGTTGCCTCGGGCAATGATCTGGACTCCCGGGAAGGCTGCTTCCAGCTTGCGCAGATGTACATCGCCTATCCCAAAAAGCAACACCGGGTTGACATGCGCAATCGTCAGTCGCTTCTCGGCCAATGCAGGCTGCTTCGTAGTTTGGTGAAACAATTTACTTAACCTTCTCGGGTGCAAACCGTTTAACGGCAGGTCACGCACTTGGTGCCCGTTGATTAAGCTGCTGGACTTATGGCAAAGACGCTGGTTCTTGAGTTCACCAAAATGAACGGGGCCGGGAACGACTTTATCGTGCTGGATAACCGGTTCTATGCGTTCTCGGATGAAGCGTTGGCTGCGTTGGCCCGACGCTACTGTCGCCGTCGGTTTGGGATTGGTGCCGACGGGTTGTTGGCACTGGCACCGGCGCAACAGCCCGGGATGCACTACCGAATGCGCTATTTTAACGCCGACGGTAGTCGGGGGACGATGTGTGGTAATGGTGCTCGATGTCTGGCACGGTTTGCCTGGATGGCCGGCATTCGGGCTACGCCCTTGCGTTTTGAAACGGATGCCGGAAGTTACCAGGCCGAGGTATCCGATGATCCCCAGGTACCTGTGCGGCTGTATCTACCACCGCCTGGATCCTACAAGCCACACCCCCCTCTGGACACTGCGCTGCCTGACGGCATGATTGTAGCCGCTTTTATCTGGACAGGCACGGAGCACCTGGTTTGCTGGGTGCCGTCGGTTGCGGACGCACCGGTGGCTGAATGGGGGCCACGGCTTCGAGATGATCCTGCATGGCAACCACGAGGCGTGAACGTGGATTTTGTGGAGGTAGTGGGTGAGCAGCGGGGGCGAAGCGTGCTTCGGGTACGTACATACGAGAAAGGGGTTGAGGCGGAAACGCTGGCCTGTGGTACGGGCGCCGTAGCTGCTGCACTGACTGCCTGGCGGCAGGGCCGGATATGCCGGCTGCCGATCGAGGTGCACATGCCAGGTGGCATACTGACTGTTGGCTTTCGGCCAGAAGCCGAGGGCGAGAGAGAACTGTTTCTTGAAGGACCAGCTGTGCCTGTGTTTCGTGGCACCGTCGAAGTGCCTGTACCACTGACCACATCCTGAGCCCTGCCTTTGCCTGGCTGACGGGAAAGGGGCAGGGCTTGCCTGCCTTGTGCGTACGGCAATCGTGCCGGTCAAAGACCGGGTACGAACCGATGTAATGCCTTGCGAAGCCGGGTTTGTTCAATACATTGCAAAAAAAACAGGCACCTCATCAGAGGTGCCTGCTGCCGCTCCGGGTATGGGGTTGGGGTTCAGCGGGGATTACAGCTCAAAGCGACGGCGGTAGTCCTTGATGTCGGCTTGTTCACGTAAGGCTGCCAGCCATTGCGTCATCACTTGCTGGCGACGCTGGTTGAGCAATTGCTGTCGGATCTGTTCTCGCATCTGTTCTCCCAGCGGTGGCGGTTCGTACAGGCGGGTAAGCTGGACTACAAAGGCTGCGTTCTCGCCAGCTACAACCTCCGAGGTTTCCCCTTCTTGCAGGCCAAACACCGTGCCGATAAACCGTGGCTCCCGGCCCAATCCGGGAATCAACGTCTGGCTGTAGCTGAGCTGTGTGACTGTCTGCACCGTGGTGCCGAGCGCTTCGTCCAGCCCGTCGAAGCCATGCTGCTGGAGTGCCTGACGCAGGCGAGCCACCTGCACCTCTTTTTTCTTTTCCAGCAGTACGCGGGGACGAATCTCGTCACGAACTTCTTCAAAGGAACGATACCCTTCAGGAGTCACCGCGACCAGTTGTAAGACGATAAAGCGGTCGTCCAGCTCAATAACTGGGCTGATGTCGCCCTCGTCGGCATCGGCCAGAAAGTTCAGAATCGCTCGGCTCTGGCCTATGCCGGGGAGGAACTGCTGGCCTTCTTCGACGCGCATTTCCTGCACCTGCAAGCCCATGCGCCGGGCTTCCCCTTCAAAGTCTTCAGATTCTTCGGCATAATAAGCCAGGTCTTCCATACGCTCCTGGATGCGGTTCAACGTCGCCAGCGAAGGTGCCAGGCGCATGGCCAGGTCGGCGATCTGCACCTCCTGGTTGGAGCGACCCGTTACCTCGATCAGATGATAGCCGAAACGTGTCTCGACGGGTCCTATGACACGGCCGACCGGTGCTGAGAAAGCCGCCTGTTCGAAAGGTTTGACCATGCGACCGCGCCCGAACCACCCCAGATCCCCTCCACGGCGGGCACTGCCGGGATCGTCGGAGTGTTCACGGGCCAGGGTGGCGAAGTCGGCGCCCTGTGCCAGCTGACGTTTCAGCTCCAGGGCTTCCTGGCGCGCTTGTCGGCGCGCTTCAGGATCGCCTTCCGGCGCTCGGATCAAAATATGGCGGGCTCGAATGACCGTCTCATCCGAAGGACGGACTGCACGAATCTTGATCAGGTGGGCCAGTCCACCGGCGATTACTGGTCCGACCACCTTGCCTGGTTGCGGATTTTCAAAGATGACGTCGCCCAGTGCTGGATCCAGTTCGTCTCGCCGGAAGAAAGCATCGGTGAACGGCCGCTCTGAAGCGTAGCGGGCCAGAAAAAGGGAGTCATTCTCGGTCTGGGCAAAGCGTTCCTTGAGCCGGTTCAGGTCTTCGAGCACCTGCAGGGTGTCTTCAGCAGTAGGGTTTTTAGGGAGCGTGACGTAGGCGACCCGGTACGTACGCTTACGCTTGAAGTCGTCCCGGTGTGCGTTGTAATAGCGGCGTAGATCGCTCGCTGACACCGAAACCGAATCATCCGGCACTTCGGCGTAGCGCAGTGCAATGTACCGCGCATCCGCGCGCAACGTGCGCCGCCGGTATTCTTCTTCTACCTCTTGGTCAGACACGTGTACGGTAGCCAGCAGCAGTTGCTCCAGCTTCTGACGGGCCCGCTCGGCCCGCAGAAATTCTTCCAGGCGAATCCAATCTTCGCGCGCAGCCGGGTTGTCAATGAAGTTTTGCAGCAGTGCGCGGTTGACATTGCCGTTTTCGTCACCAAAATACGCTTTGATAATGGGGTGTGGGTCGTCGCCCAGGACCATCTGCACCACTTCATCATCGGTTACCGTGATGCCCAGACGCTCCATGGCCTGCTGGCGCAGACGGTCTTCGACAAGCGCGTTGAAGACCTGCTCTCGAATCAGGTCACTCATCTGCGGCGTTGGTGCTTCGCCCGTCTGCTGCTGATAGGCCTGTATCTGGGCCTCGACGGCCCGGACGTACTCCTGATACGAGATAGGATCACCGTTGACTTCGGCAATGGTGTTGCCGGTGCGTCCGACCACGTCGAAGGCTCCCGAATCCTGTAGCACCCAGATGATGCCAAAGGAGATCACCAGAATCCACAGAATGACTCCGGTGTTCTCCCGGAGTTTGTTCATGACACCCATGCGCGCAACACGGTTTGGTTGGCTTCCTCGCAAAAAACAAGCGGAAGTTAACAAAAATAGCGGCGCAGCCCAAGTAGAAGGTCAGCTTACTGCGCCCTGCTTGAGTAAAACGGTGCCTGTGCTGATTTGTTCGAGGGCGTCAGGCGACGCGCGAGCGAACGCGTTGTAGCTCGGTACGCAGCGTGAGCAGCGTTTTGCCCAGGATTTGCGAGATGCGGGCTTCGGTGAGTCCGAGCAATTGGGCAATTTCGCGTAGCGTCAGGTTTTCGTAGTAGTAAAGGGCCAGGATATTTTGCTCGCGTTCCGGAAGGCGCTGAATGAGTTTGTAAATGTATTCAAGGAGCGAGGCTCGGTCGATAGCTTCAAATTGTTTTTCCGCCTCTTCATTGGGAATGGTCTCAAGCACACTCTGATCCCCATCCTCGCCGATGGTATCTTGCAGCGAGAGGGCAAAGCGTCGCTGTGCGTCGGTCAGCAACGAATGGTATTCTTGCAGGGAGATGCCGAGGTAGTCGGCCACGTCCTGATCGTCGGGTTCGCCGCCGAGTGTCTGGCGGAGCGTATCGATAGCCTGCTGGAGCTCAGCAAGCTTGCGGCGTCGCTCCCGTGGCAGGGCATCGATTGAGCGTAGATAGTCGACAAGGGCACCGCGAATGCGGCCATAGGCGTACGAGACGAAAGGAGTACCGCGGGATGGATCGTAGCTGTCGAGCGCCTGGAGCAGCCCCATGAGCCCTACGTTTTCCAGGTCTTCACGGGTGACCAATGGGTGATCGGGGACGCTCAGGCGCCCGACCAGTGAGCGCACCAGGGGCACGGCCGCCAGCACTACCGCCTCGCGGTTGGCGGGCGAAGGGTCGGCCACATACTGCTCAACAAGCTGTTGCAGTTGGTAGCCCATGGCTCAGCTGCTGTGGACGTCGGACAGATGTCAGGCGGCGGCCGGTGCAGTCATCTGGGGGGTACGAGGTGGGTGCTGGTCTGTCTGTTCGGCGGCTGCTTCCGTGCCCTGAGCGGATGGTTCAGAGGTTTCCGCTGATTTCGGAGCCAGGGTCAGGATCCAGCGGATCGCTACGTAGCCAAGGTGCAGGATGAGAAAGGCGCCCAGGGCCGTTAGCACGGCCGTCATCAGGGCGCGGTCCACAGAGGCAAATTGCCAGAGCTGAAGAAACAACACAAACACCCCGATAAGGCCACTGAGGTAGGTAAGCAGGCTCTGCATGGTTGGTCGTGAATGATGGCAGGTGTTACCTTAGAACTCCGAGGGTGAACGGAATCAAGATGCATGCCACGCTGCATTATGGTGTGGGGCAGGAGGCTGGCTGGTCAATGGTACCGCGTACGAGTGCCGCTGCCAGTCGCTGAAAGGCGTTGCGCACCGGGCCAGGTGTCTGGACAGCCGGTTGCTGTCGATGCACGCTTTGCCGCACCTGGGCGGAAAAAGGTACCCAGCCGAGGTAAAGTGGGCGATGGTGTAGAAAGTGCTGGGTGAGCTGGGCGAAACGGTCGGCTATGCTACGGGCTTCGGCCTCGGTATCGGCCAGGTTGACCACACAACCCAGCGGATAATGAGGAGCGCGTTGCCAGAGCAGCTTACAGAGCCGGTAAGCGTCGGCGATCGCGGTAGGTTCGCCTACAATGACCAGCAGTCCCAGGTGGGCACGGTCGAGCGCCCAGCGCACTGGACCTTCGGTGCCAGCGGGTGCGTCGATGAGCACAAACGTATGGGTATGCTCCAGCTCCTTCAGTAGCCAGTCGAGCGTCTGGTACAGGGCAGTATGGTGGCCGTCGGCCGCCCCAGGCTCGGCCACCGCCTGTACCAGCGTGAAGCCCGAACGGGTCGGATGTAAAACATCGTCCAGTTCGACCCGGCCGCGTGCCAGGTCCAGCACACTGGCTGACGGTGTTTCGTTGAGCAGGATGCCACAGGCGCTCTGGCCAAAGTCGGCATCAAGCAAAGCGACACGTTCGCTGCGTACAGCCAGCGTTTCAGCCAGGTTGACGGCCGTAATACTTTTGCCGACGCCGCCTTTTCCACTGACAATAGCTATAACAGTAGAACGACGTTTCATACGCCTTGATGGTCAGAGTCGAAGCAGGTGTTCGATGAAAGCGGCTGGTGAGAATCCTTCCAGGCTATCAGGTACGTGAGGGCCGCGCGAAATACAGGCAACCGGACGGGCCAGCGCTACCAGCCAGTCGTAGAGCCGTCCGGGCCGACGCACTTCGTCCAGATGCGTCAGTACCAGGGCGTCCGGGGGAAGGGGGAGTCGTCGGATCCATTCCGGTGGGAGATCTTCCAGGTTACAGGTGGCGTTCAGGCAGAACAGTACCTGGAGTGGAAGCACCGGGGTGAGAAGCTGGCGCAGGTGGAGCAATAATCGACGGGCCGGGGCCTCCTGAAGTGGCAGGGCGGGGGTGTCGATCAGAATCTGATCGAACCCCTGCACGCGTCTGAGCGCTGCCGTCATCTCCGGCAGGGAGGCGATGGTCTGTACTGGTAGTTCGAAACGGCGATACAACTCAACCGGGCTCAGATACGGGTGTGTTTCGGCGTCTTCCGGTAAGAGTACAAGTACAGCGGTGGTGCGCCGGCCAAAGAAGCTGGCGTGTCGGGCCAGCTTGAGAAGTAGCGTGGTTTTGCCAGCGCCAGCCGGACCGATTACAACCTGCGTGCCCTGGAGCGGCCGGGGAGTGGTCGGTGCCAGCTGTCGGCGCATCTCGCGAGCCAGTGCCCAGCGTAGCTGTTCGTCAGGCTGTTCAGGATCGAATCCCTGGGCCACCAGTCGATCGAACAGGCGGATAACGGTCGGAGGTTGCAGTCCCTGTCGCAGCAGCTCGCTTGCCAGGGGATGTCCCAGCCAGCGATGGGAGACCCCTACCAGGGCGCTATCCAGCTGGCGCTCAAGTCGGGCCAGTCGGCGGTGCAGGCGCTCGATCTGAGCTGCTAAGTCGCTCGGTGCGACTGGTACCGGGGTGGAAGAACCGGCCGTTTCTGCCGGAAAGAGTTGCCCGCGCCGGGCCATATGGGACCGATGGCGGGATGGAGCCGACGATCCACCGTTGCGTGATTCGGCGGTAAGGACGACCGTGTCTGCTTCTGTAGTTGATGAGGTGGCATGCGTTGCCTTTCGAGTAATCTGCTGAGCACCTGCATATCCAAAGGGCAGGCGTTCGGGTGCCTGTGGCTCATCCACCATAATGGTAATGCGAGCTGGCTGATCGCCCTGCGCCGGCACAGATTCCAGCAGAACAACGTCGTCTCCAAACCGACGACGTGCTTCCAGCAGCGCCGCCTGAATGCTTGGAGCAGTCAGGGTGTGTAGTTTCATCGCCTCCAGGGACTATGCTTACGGAAGCCGTAGCTGATCAACGACCTCCACACGGGCATCTGGTAGTAGATCGTTATACGAAAGCACGTTCAGGTCCGGGATAGAAGGTGACAGAAAGTTGTAGAGTACCGGACGCAACACCGGCGAGGTCAGCAGTACCGGCGGCCGTCCTTCGCTCAGGAGCCGCTTGGTGAGTCGCTCCGCCTCTTTCAGGAAACGCTCACTCTGCTGCGGCTCCAGCCCCAGCGTACTGGGATGTAACTCGCCGGCCTCTGCCTGTTGCAGCAAGTGGCGTTCCAACACGGGATCCAGCACGAAAGCGTAGATGGCACCATCGGGCGATAGAAACTGACGGGTAATGGTCGGCGCCAGGGCGTGTCGAACGTATTCAGTCAGTACATCAATGTTTTTGGTGTTGGCAGCATGATCGGCCAGCGCCTCCAGGATGGAAACCAGATCGCGGATTGGAATGCGTTCGCGCAGCAGGCGCTTGAGCACTTTCTGGATGGCGCCGATGCTGAGCAGGTTCGGCGTGAGCTCCTCAATCAACGCTGGATGCGTCTCTTTGACTTTGTCGAGCAATTTTTTGACCTCCTGGCGATCGAGGAGCTGATAGGCATGTTTGCGTAGC
The DNA here is from genome assembly GCA_030950375.1 of Rhodothermus sp. Lineage (GTDB taxonomy): Bacteria > Bacteroidota > Rhodothermia > Rhodothermales > Rhodothermaceae > Rhodothermus. The sequence goes on from JAUZRN010000002.1 coordinate 113,493, forward strand.
ACTTCGAGCAGATGGGTGATAATGACGGCTGGTGCCTCGACCGCACTCAGCCCCATTCGTTCGGCCTCAGGCAGGTTGCGCTCGGCTATCCAGAGCGCTGGTAGGCCAAAGGTAGGATCCTGAGTGCGCAGTCCGGGTGGGGTCTCCTCCATGCCTTCTGGGAGTAGTGCCAGATAGTATCCCGGGAGCACCTCGCCTTCGGCCACTGGGTTACCTCGAATTTTGATGACATAGCGATTGGCTCCCAGGGCCATATTGTCACGGATGCGGATTGGCGGGATCACGATCCCCAGCTCCATAGCCAGTTGCTGGCGCAGCACCTTGATGCGGTCCAGCAGGTCGCCATGCTGGTTGGGATCCACCAGCGGAATCAGACCATAACCGATCTCCAGCTCCAGGGGGTCAACCATAAGCAGTTCGCTGGGGTCTGCCTCTGGCTGCGTGGCAGGCTCAGGCGTTTCAGGTTGGTCGGATTTTGCCTGGGTGCGGCGCTCAAACCGACGTCGCTGGTAGCCCAGCAGAAGCGTGGTCCCGGCCAGCAGCCAGAACGGCACCAGTGGAAGGCCAGGCACCAGCCCCAGCAGCGCCAGAAAGCTACCTGTAATCAGCAGCGGATAAGAGCGGCCGAAAAGCTGCCCCTTGAACTCTTCCGCCATATTGGCCTCACCACTGGCCCGTGAAACGATAATGCCGGCGGCCGTTGAAATGAGCAGCGCTGGAATCTGTGAGACCAGGCCATCGCCGATAGAAAGCAGGACAAAATTCTGGGCTGCTTCGGCAGCCGACATGCCGTGTTGAAACACGCCAACCAGAAAACCACCAATGATGTTGACCGCGGTAATGACCAGTCCGGCAATGGCATCGCCGCGTACAAATTTGCTGGCACCGTCCATGGCCCCATAGAAATCCGCTTCCCGGGCCACCTCCTCGCGACGTCTACGGGCTTCCTCTTCGTCAATCAGTCCAGCATTCAGGTCTGCGTCGATGGCCATCTGCTTGCCAGGCAGCGCGTCTAGCGTAAAACGGGCAGCTACTTCGGCAATGCGGCCAGAGCCTTTGGTGATCACCACGAAGTTGATGACCACCAGCACAATAAAGATGATGGCTCCCACCACATAGTTACCTGCTACGACGAACTGGCCAAAAGCGCTGATCAGGGCGCCAGCTTTGCCTTCGCTCAAAATTAGACGTGTAGATGCTACGTTGAGGGATAGCCGAAACAGGGTGGTCAGCAGTAGCAGACCTGGAAAGATGGCAAATTCAAGCGGTCGTGAAGCATAGAAGGCAGTCAGCAAAACAGCAAGGCTAACGGCAATGTTCGTGGCCAGCAGTAGGTCGAGTAGAAACGGCGGCAGTGGCACCAGCATCACGAACAGAATGAGCACGATGCTGCTGGCCAGCAGCGCTTCGGTATTAAAGCGCCGTAGCAAGCCTCCGGATACGTCCGCCGTAATCGGTGCTGGAACAGAATCAGCCATCAGCGTCTTTCAAAAGGATTAGTGCCCACCAGCTTCGGGAGGTTGCTGCCCACGCTGTCGGTAAATCTCAGCCAGGATCGTGGCAACAGCCAGGTAGAGCTCCTCGGGGATTTCTTGCTCTTCTGCTACGTTGTGGTACAAAGCCCTTGCCAGCGGTGGATCCTCAACCACAGGGATTCCATGCTTCAGAGCCAGGGCCCGAATGCGCAGGGCACGCTTGCGAATGCCTTTGGCCATCACACGAGGAGCCGGCGCTTCGGTCGGATCGTAGCGCAGCGCGACAGCATAATGCGTTGGGTTGGTGACGACCACGTCGGAGCGTAGCACGGCATGGTCGAGCCGACGTCGACGGAGCAGCTCACGGGCTTTTTTGAGCCGTCGGCTTTTGACCATCGGGTCCCCTTCCGTCTCTCGCAGTTCATCTTTCACCTCCTGTGCGGTCATCTTCAGATCCTGCCGGTACTTCCACTTCTCGAAAGCAAAGTCGGCAGCCGATAGCAGCAGCAGAGCACCGAGCGTATAAGCGGCCAGTTGCAGCATCCACAGTCCTGCCACCTGGAGGATAGCTTCCAGGGAGTGGGTGTGTAGCTCAAGAATAGCGGGCAACTGTCGATAAATGACCAGCAAGGCGATCGGACCGACGATCGCTATTTTCAGCAACGCTTTGAGTACGTTAAACAGTCCGCGCGTTGAAAACAGTCGCTGCAGACCACGGATCGGGCTGATGCGTTCCGGTTTGGGATGCAGGGGTTTGAGGGTGGGGTGCCAGCCGGTCTGCCATACGTTGACGCCAAAAGCCAGGAGCAGCAGGAAGAGAAAAAAGGGAAGCAGTAGCTGCCCCAGCACCTCCATTGCTTCCTGTAGTGAGCTAATAACTGTACCCGGATGGGATGGATAGGAAGGGGCCCCCATCAGGTAACGGGCCATGAACTGACGTAACAGACCAAAAGCGTAGGGCAGACTCAGGGCCAGGGTAAAGAAGGCGCCTATGAGCAACAGGACTGCACTGGCCTCCTGTGATCGAAAGACATTGCCCTCTTCCCGCGCTTTTTGGATGCGGCGCGGTGTGGGATCAAACTGCTTTTGGTCGCGATCTGGCATAGAGTACTACAGGGTGGCGACTGCTGTCTCTGAAAAAGCGTGCCGAAGGAGCTGGCACCCTTCGGGATCGGCCGACAGCAGCAAGCCGGGAAAAGGAAAGCATTCGATCGGAAAACCTTTCCTTCAGGGCAGCAGCGCGCCCAGCAGCCGGAGCAGCTCGTCGTCGATGTTGCTGAGCAGGGTAGCGATCAGCGGGAAAAAGGCATGCATGTAAAACAGCGCCAGTGCCAGTCCGACAAGGATTTTAAGCGGCAGGGCAATGGAAAACAGGTCGGCCTGGGGAACAATACGGGCAAAGATGCCCAGCGAGACGTCGATCAGCAGGATGGTCACCATGAACGGGGCGGCCAGTCGAAGGGCAAGCACCAGAAAATCCCAGATCCATTCAACCAGCAGCGGTTGGCTGGCCGCCAGGTTGGCGCCTGCTAAGGGAATAACACGAAAGGACTCAACCAGCGCTCGGAGTACGACATGGTGACCATCCAGCAGCACAAAAACCATCAGTGTGGCGAGCGACAGCAGACGCCCCAGCGGGTTAGCCGCGTGACCCTCCAGCGGATTGAAAACCTGCGCCATGTGCAGTCCTACCTGAAAGCCAATCAGGTCCCCAGCCATTTCGACAGCCCAGAAAACCATATGCGCGGCAAAGCCCAGGAGCAATCCGGTCAATGCCTCCAGGGCAACGGCTACGATGAAACCGAGCGCCTGGTCAACATGGGAGGGAAGGGGGCCCGGCACCAGGCCCGAAAGACTGTAGGCCAACAATACAGCCAGTAGGACGCGCACGCGTACGGGGATGGAGAGCTGGCCAAAGAAGGGCGCGGCCAGCAGCACCCCACTGATCCGCACGAACACCAGCAGCACGCGCAGCAGGTACTCCGGATTCAGCAGGGGCATGGCCTATTCAGTGGGATACGTTGGGAATGAACTGCAGCACCTGCACGGCGAAATCCGTCAGCATCTGGAGCATCCACGGCGCCAGCAGGAGCAGTACGAGTCCCACGGCCAGGATTTTTGGAATATAGCTGAGAGTCATTTCCTGCACCGAGGTGATGGCCTGCAGCAGGCTCACAATCAATCCCACGATCAACGCAATGCCCAGGAGCGGGCCTGCCAGTAACAGCGCTGTCTTCAGCGCCTCCTGGATCCAGTAAAGGGCAACTTCGCTGGTCATAGGTGTCAGGAGTTAGGTGCCGAGATAGCCACGGACAACCGATTCGACCACGAGGTACCAGCCGTCAGCCAGCACGAACAATAGCAGTTTCAACGGTAAGGAGATCATGACCGGCGGGAGCATCATCATGCCCATGCTCATCAGCACGCTGGCCACGATCAGATCGACCAGGACGAAAGGTAGAAAAATCATAAAGCCGATCTGGAAGGCAATGCGCAGCTCGCTGATGACAAAAGCTGGGATCAGGATATAGAAGGGAACATCCTCAGGGCGATCGAAAGCCTCGATGCGAGCCAGGTCCATAAACAGCATCAGGTCTTTTTCGCGTGTCTGGCGCAGCATAAAGGTGCGTAAAGGTGCAGCCGCGCGTTCCAGGGCGACCTGCTGGCTGATTTCACCGTCGAGATAGGGGCGCAGCGCCTCATCGTGGATCTGATCGAATACGGGATACATGATAAACAGCGTCAGAAAGAGCGCCAGTCCGATCAGAACCTGGGTAGGCGGCGATTGCTGCAGACCGAGTGCTGTGCGTAAGATGCTGAAAATGACAACCAGGCGCGTAAAGCTGGTGGTCAGAATAATGATGGCTGGAGCCAGCGATAGAATAGTGAGCAGCAGGAGCAGCTGCAGCGGCAGGGCGAAGTCTTCGTGCTCGCCCAGTTGAATACGAGGTAGCGGACCCAGCAGGGTACTGCCGCCGGAGGTAGGGGACGGTGGCGTTGTTTGCTGCGTGGGGGCTTGCTGTGCGAAGGCCGAAGGTTGCTCAAGCAGGCCGACGCCCAGCAGCATGCAGCATAATGCCAGTCCTGAAAGCAAGCACTTACGAGGCATGATCCGTCTGCGGAGTCCGGGCAGTAAGATGGGTAACCAGGTGGGCAAACGGCAGGGCCTCATCCGTTTCAGCACGGTTGGCCTGTAACTCAGGGGGTAAGGGCAGGCTTTTGAGCAGCGTAATCTGGTGGGAAGTGACGCCCAGAATCAGCAACTCATCACCACAGGCAATGAGCCGAATCTGTTGGCCGGGGCCCAGGGATAACTGCCCGACGGGACGAAGCAAGGCAGGACGGTTCGGGGGACGTTGACGTCGATACCAGTACAGCGCCAGGAAGGCGCCGGCTATCAGTATCAGTAACACCACTACATAGCGAGCCCGAATCGGGACGGGCTCAGAAGAGCGGGCTGGCAATATGTAGGTAGAATCTGGCGCCGGAAAAGGCTTCGGCGTAGGCGATGAAACAGGCGAGGCTGCCCATTGCAGGGCCAGCCAGAGCAGAAAGAGACCCGCACCGAACAACACCAGCCGCCGGACCGGCACTCTGGCAGCCATACGAAACCGGATCGCCATGACACAGGGTGGATGGGGGATCGACTGATTGCCTTACTCGCCGGCCAACCTGCGAACACTGTGCCATGCCTCAGACGAGTGTCTTTTCACGATGGCGCGTACCGGTGACTAGGCTGGTAATCCGCACGCCGAACTGTTCGTCAATTACTACCGCTTCGCCTTCAGCGATCAGACGACCATTGGCATAAATTTCCAGGGGTTCCCCGACCAATTTTTCCAGCTCGATGATACTGCCTGTCGTCAGACGTAAGACATCGGCCAGCGGAAGCCGACGGCGTCCGAGTTCGACCACCACTTCCAGTTCAACATCGGCCAGCAGTTCCAGATTGCTTTTGGTTCCGCCGTTACCGAGACGCTCTGGTCCCAGATCACCGAAGGCGGCCGGTCGTACTTCAACTGGAGAAGATGGAGCCTCTTGCTGCGCGGAATCCGTTGTGCGCGACTGGGACGAATCTGACGGCTGTTGGGCAATATCTGGTGGTAGCAGGACGAATCCCTCATGTCGCGCTTCACCGATCCGAAGCGTAAAGGGAAGCTGAAGCAGCGACGAAGGCAGCGCAACAGGCGGTTGGGTTTCTTCCGCACCGGGTTGATGCACGACAAAGGTAACTTCAGGCAGGCGCATGCCTTCAGCAGCCAGCGCATTGCGCAATGTGCCATAGCCCTGCGCGGCCACTTCGCTCAATAGATCGTCAGCGCCTTCGTCGCCCGCATGAAGCGCTTCGCCCAGCATTGCCTGCGAGAGCAGCGGAATCCAGTCGGGGGTCAGGCCAATGGCAAATGGTTCGCTGCTGGCCCAGATCAATATGTGATGCTGCACGAGTTCACCTAACTGGTCACTCGTAATCGGTACAGGCGTACCCACCTCCAGCGATAGCTCCTGCTTTAACAGCGTCTGCAGAAATTGCTGGAGTGCTTCACGGGAAGTTTCAAGCTGCGGCAGCGTTGGATTCGAGCTCATCTTCGTCAACAGGTAGTTCCGGGGGGATGACTTCCAGAATACGCAGGGCCCGGTGTTTCCCTGAACGTCCAGGGATCGCTCGGAATTTTTCGCGTTCGCCGATGTATACCTGGATCGGTTGGTTTATTCGTCGTTCCAGTACAATGACATCGCCCACCTGCATGGTTAACAGTTCAGTGAGAGGAATGTGTGTGCGGCCCAGTTCGGCACGTAGTTCGACTTCTATTTTCTCCAGCTGGGCTTCGTAGCGTTGCCGAATGGCCGGAGGCACTTCGGTGGTTGAGCTGGAACGCCACTGTTTCATAGCACTGTGGCCCAGCATGCGCTCCAGCAGAATGTACGGATAGCAAATGTTGAGGAACGAGCGTTGTTCATAAATCGATACCTCGAAGGTAGCTACCAGCGCTGGCTCGACACCCGGCAGAATCTGAACGAATTCGGCGTTCGATTCGAAACCCGCTTCTTCCAGACGGACTTCATGAATCTGTTTCCACGCTTTTTCCAGCTCTTGAAAAGCCCGCCGCATGACCTTCTCCATAATGCGACGTTCGATATGGGAAAGCTCACGCGGCTTTTGCAGGAAGATGCCGGGACCCCCAAAGAGCTTTTCGACGGTGTAGATGGCCAGACGTGGATCAAGCTCAATGACGATTTGCTGTTGAAATGGATGCACCTGAACCACGTAAAGCGCCGAGGGAGGGGCGCTGGACATCACAAACTCGGAATAGAGCACCTGGTCGATGGCCGATAGGCTTAGATCGACCAGCGTACGAAGTTGTGCTGAGAGATAAACCGAGAGGTCACGGGCAAAGGCTTCATGCACATAGTGCAGGACGCGCATCTGGTCCTGCGAAAACAGCCGGGGCCGCTTGAAGTTGTAGGGTAAAATCTTCTTTTCGGCCTCGGCCGTTATCATCGACTCGAGCGCTTCCAGGTCGTACTCTCCCTGTTCGCCAATCTGGCTACGGACCTGGAGGAGTATGTCGATTTCTTCCTGGCTGAGCGGCTTTGCCATAGCCTTTTCAACTACTGCAGCACGTACTGAGTGAAATAGACGCGGTCAATTTTTCCTTTTTGCAGGATCCCATTGACCGCCTCGCGTAGCTCTTGCTTAAGCTGTGCGCGCAGGCTAATATCGGCCAGTTCCTCAACGGTGCGCTGGCTCAGCAGCTTAAGGACCGTGTCACGCACAACGATCTCTTTCTCTTTGAGCTCTTCCAACACACTTCCCTCTGCACTTTCCAGACCGAGATTGATCATTAGATAACGCGTCCCGCCGGTGCCAGCCGGGTTGATGATGAATCCCTGCAGCTCCATAAACTGACCGTATTCAACAGGTTGCTCTTTTTCTTCCTTATCATCATCCGTGCCAGAAAACTGTTCAGCGGCTTTTGCCAGATGGGGATAATAGAAGTAGGCCAGCCAGGCACCGGCTGCTGTGGGCCCCAGTGTCAGGAAAACCAACAGCAGTCGGGCCAGCAAGCTACGGCTCCCACCGGTTTTTTCTTCTTGGGCCTGGGTTACTTCTTCACCGGCGGTCTCAGGCGTTTCAGGTACGGATTGTTGTGCTCGTTCGGCCATGGCTCCCAGTTGAATAGAATTTCGACACGGCGATTACGGGCCCGTCCTTCCGGAGTCTCATTCGTATCTCGTGGATGGTATTCTCCATAGCCTACCGCCAGATAGCGTGAGGGCGGTAGCGCGTCGGTTTGTTCCAGCAGGAAGCGAACAACCGCGGCGGCCCGTGCTGCCGAAAGCTCCCAGTTTGAAGGGTAGCGTGCGGTGTGGATGGGGCGGTTATCGGTATGGCCTTCAACAACTACGGATTCGATGCGATCGTCAATAATACCGGCCAGAATGCGCAGGATGGTACGAGACGGTTCAATGATTTCGGCCTCTCCGGAGCGAAACATGATCGAATCCGTAATGATCAGGTGCAGCCCTCGGTCTGTCAGGTTTACCTGTACCTTGCCCTCCAGGTTATGCTCCTGGAGATATTGAATCAGCTCCTCGTATTTCTGCAGCTGTTCTCTGGTCAGGCGTTGGGTGATCACCTGGCTTTTGATAGAAGGAACAAAGGTTTCGCTTTGTAGCATACCTGTGCGCCCTTGAAAGAAGCTGAGCGCTTCTTTGAACTTTTTGACCTCAACCTCCGACATGGCTACAATCATGACGAAAAACGTCAGTAGCAACGTAGCCATGTCACTAAAGGTGGTCATCCAGAAGGGAGCAGAAGGCTCCCCGTCATCCTCTTCTTCCTGTGGGCGTTTTACTGAGTCTGGCATAGTATCCTGGCGGAGGTTAGTGCTCAGGCGGCTTTTGCAAGGTGGGATTCAGCTTCTGGTGTGCTCGCCTCTTGAACACCTGCTAACATTTGTAGCCGCTTCTCAATCATGCTGGGGCTGTCGCCCCGGACAATGGACAGAATGCCGACGTAGGTTACCTCTCGGGCTTTCTGGAGCTGGGCCAGTTGTACTTTGGCTTTGTTGGCCAATGGGAGGAAAACGAGATTGGCCAAGATGGCACCGTAGAGCGTCGTTAGCATGGCCACGGCCATCCCCGCACCGATCTGCGTGGGATCGGTGAGGTTTTGCATCATCTGCACGAGTCCGATCAGGGTGCCGATCATGCCAAACGAAGGAGCGAAGGTTCCGGCTGAATTCATGATTTTGGCGAAGAGTTGCTGCGGGCGCAGCTCTTCGGTCATGCGAGCTTGAAGCATTTCGGCAATTTCTTGCTCTTCGATGCCATCGACGGCCATTTCAAGACCAAAGCGGATAAAGTCGTCGTCTAATTCGCCCAGGCGACGGTCCAGCGCCAGTAAGCCTTCGCGGCGAGCCGTGCGGGATAACTCAGAGAAAAGCTGTACGTATTGATTCAGGTCTGGCGGAGAGAACTTGAGCAGGTTCTGCAGGCCAGGAATCGCAATTTTTAGCTCGTCAAGCGAATAGGCCACAAGTAAGGCGGCGATCGTACCGCCGACTACGATCAAAATAGAGGGAATATCTACAAAGGTCAGCCAGTTCCCTCCCAGGAAAATAGCGGCGAAGATGAGCGCGAAGCCCAGTAGCAAGCCAAGGGGCGTTGTCTTTTCCATAACAGGCTGGCTCGTACTTCAGGATGGACGAGAACCCTCTGGCATACTGCTTCGGAGGAAGCGTGCAGACACCCGGGGTAAGTATCGACCATTTGGGCTCAGGCTTAAGAAGTGGTCGCCTGAGCAACGGGTGTGCAGCCCAGGCTACGGGCCAGCGCTGGTCCGATGTGTTCTAAAGGTAAGACAGCGTCGCTCAGGCCGGCTTCGACGATCGCTCGAGGCATCCCATACACGACACAGGTAGCTTCATCCTGGGCGATCACCTTGCCGCCGCGTTGCTTGATCAGGCGAGCGCCTTCCAGGCCATCGCGGCCCATACCGGTCATCACGACCGCCAGCACTTTGCCATCGAAGGTCTGGCAGACGCTCTCGAACATAACGTCTACAGAAGGACGATGTAGGGTTGCTGGCTCTACAGGCGTCTGGATCAACGGAGGCTGTCCATTACGGCATTTCAGCACCAGATGGCGCCCGCCAGGCGCCAGAAAGACATGTCCTGGTTGGAGCACCATGCCTTCTTCCGCTTCGACCACGGGCAGGACACTCAGGCTGTCCAGACGTTCGGCCAGAGAGCGGGTGAAATGCGGTGGCATATGCTGTACGATCAGCACAGGCACGGGCAGGTCTTGCGGCAACGTCGGAATGACCTGCTGGAGAGCACGCGGACCGCCTGTGGAAACGCCGATAGCAATGGCACGGGCATCCCGAAATTGAAGAGCCAGTGCGGTGTCGGATTGGACCGCTTTCTGTCGTGGTACCCGAAACAGCCGCTTTTTGGCGATAGCCTTGATTTTTTCCAGCAGCTCAGCACGAATGCGTGAGATCTCTATTGAGACGTAAGCATGCTGCTTGGGAATAAAATCCACCGCACCGGCCTCCAGGGCTTCAATGGTGGCTTGAGCCCCTTCCTGCGTCAGCGAGCTAACCATGATCACGGGGACAGGATGCTCGCGCATGATGCGGCGCAGGGCCGTCAGGCCATCCATGCGGGGCATTTCGATGTCCAGCGTAACGATGTCGGGCTTGAGTGTATGAACCTTTTCGATAGCTTCCAGGCCATCACGAGCCGTTCCCACCACTTTAACTTCTGGGTCGCCCTCTAACATGATGGAGAGCGCCTTTCGCATGAAGGCCGAGTCGTCAACGATGAGGACACGAATCATAGACACTCTGTGGGGTCGGAGTTAAGCGGTAACCAGGGCAGGCTGGAAGGTATCGTCGCCGCGTAACCGCTGCGTTTCCATGCGTACCAGTTCGCCCACGTCAAGGATCATGATCACGCGGCCGTCACCTAAGATCGTGGAACCTGCTACGCCAGGCACTTTTTTGAGATAAGTCCCCAGCGGTTTGATGACGATTTCTTTCTGGCCGATCAGATCGTCTACAATGAGCCCCAGGCGGTGATGGGCAATGCCGACAATGACAGCATAAGCACGTTCAGGTTGATATTGCCAGTGAGGGACCTGCAGGATGTCGCCCACCCGCAGCAGAGGGATCACCGTATCCCGCAGCCGAATCACTTCGCGGCCTTTGATGGTGTAGACCGTATCGGATTCGAGGCCTACGACCTCAATTACCGTGTGCAGCGGAATGGCAAAAGCTTCGTCGGCGACGCGGACCAACAGGCTCTGAATGATGGCCAGTGTCAGCGGTAATTTGAGGATAAAGCGGGTGCCTTTGCCCGGGACGGAATGTACGCTGATGGTTCCGTTCAGCTTGGTAATGTTGGTTTTGACCACATCCATACCTACACCCCGGCCCGATACCTTACTAACCCGCTGCGCCGTACTGAACCCGGCCCGGAAGATCAGTTCTATAGCCTCCCGATCACTCATTTCGGCCGCTTCCTTCTCCGTAATCAGTCCTTTTTCCAGCGCTTTGGCTTTAAGTTTTTGCGGGTCGATTCCTGCGCCGTCGTCTTCAATTTCAATGACGATATGGTTTCCTTCCTGGGCAGCGGCCAGGCGGATGCGTCCGACGGGGGGCTTGCCTTGGGCGCGGCGTGTTTCCGGATCTTCAATGCCGTGGTCTGCAGCATTTCGGATCAGATGTACCAGGGGATCGCTGATTTCTTCGATAAGCGATTTGTCCAGCTCGGTATCCTCTCCTTCGATGATCAGCTCAATCTGTTTATTGAATTCACGGGCCAGGTCGCGCACCAGACGTGGAAACTTGTTGAACACACGGCCAATCTGCACCATGCGGGTATGCATGACGGCCGATTGCAGCTCGGTGGTGATAAAGTCAATCTGGGAAGTCGTGTCGGCCAGTTCTCGGAGGAGTTCAGGATCGCTTTCGTTATGTAGCTCACTTAGCAGTTGTAGCAAACGATTGCGACCCAGCACCAGCTCACCGACCAGGTCCATGAGGTTGTCGAGCCGACGGACTTCGACGCGGATAGTCTCCGTGCTCTGATCACGTCGGCTGGTGTGTCCGTTGCTTGAAGACGATGGTGGCGTGGTCGGGCTGCGTTTGGACGATGCAGCAGGTTGCGTAGCGGCTGATGCAGGCGTTGAGGAAGGAGTGGCCGGCTTCCCTTCAGCAATGGCCTGCAGCTTCTGAATGGTGGCGGCGATAGGCAGTGGTCGAAGTTTCTGGTCGACGACCTGTTGTAGGAGTTGTTTCATCAGGTCGAAGGCTTCGAAGAGGACGTCCATCATGGAAGGATCAAAAGCGAGCGTACCTTTGCGCAGGCGATTGAGGACGTCTTCGAAGTGATGCGCCAGGAGG